>NZ_JADIKJ010000040.1:0-4193 GCF_044904675.1 Dyella jejuensis
GCCTTGGGCGGCACCGGGGGAGAACAGCGCCTGGGCTGCCTGCGCCGCGTAGAGGGCGGATAGGCGACTATCCTGCACTTGGCTACTACGTTGGGCAGCGTAGTAAACGGTGTTGGCGACGTTAGCCGCCGCGCCACCGATGCCCACGTTGATCCCGCCCTGGCTCACCTTGTGGCTTTGATGGATATCGCTGGTGCCTACGGCCGCATCGATGGTGACGTTGTTGCCCACGATGGCGGTGCCAGTCTGGCTGAGCACGCCGCTGCTGATGATGTGCACGTCATTGCCGCCAATGAGAATGATCATTATCGCGATACACCACTAGCCAAGGATCTCAAATGATCATTGGTAAAGGTGGAATCATTATTATGATCAGGCTGATGACACCAATCATCGCAACAGATATCCATCCGTAAATTTTCAACGCTGTCAAATCTTTATCGTAAATGTTATATAAATATATTAAATGCCATATGCTTAAAAGAGAAAATGTTCCGGAAGAAACAAGAAAGATAAAATCAATTTTCCCAAGCCGAGCCAAGCCATTGCCAAAGAGCGATATAGCGAACCTTGCAGACATGGTGGCCGCTATCGTGGTAAAGACAAAAAGAATCAAATAAATAGAATTTTCAAATCGCCTATTCCTTGCCATATATATCATCAAAAAAACGCTCACTATGTAAGAAATAGCGTGTATTGCAACAAATGGCCCGCCTTCTGCTAGTCCAGCTGAAATGAAAATTATTACAGTTGGAGAAGATGAAATAAGTGCCAGAATTCCAATCCTGCTAAGGTCGTGCGCCATAATTTTTACCTCGAATCACGAACTGAATCTATCTGGCTTTGGCCGTAATTAATTCGGTCTTGCACATCAAATATATTTTTTCCTATCGTATTAATAAAGCCGCCAAGATATATAACATCGTTGGTCCAACCACCCTGCACCATCAAATGGTCGTACAGCGGCTGAAGCATTGTCTGCTCATTAATAAGCATGCTTGAATCCCACTGTTTGGCTGCTTCGCCCGTGAGTATTGGACCGTTGTACATTTGCTGAAAAGCAGACCATTCTTTTTTCATGATGGTGTCCCCAACCTGATTCACCCACGCCGATGCCATAGCGCAGTTTAGGCAATATGGCTCATTAACGGATTGCAATTTCCCGGAAGTGTTGGCGGCTACTTGCGGCCACACTGTCTGGCCACCTTTCTCATCCGTTCCATTTTGGAATGCCTGAAAGAAGTCCTTTCGCTGATCAAGATTTGGATAGTATTTGTAACCATCGTCTGTGCTGAACAAATATTCCATGAGCATTTGCGTGCTTCGTACTTGATCGCTGCTCAACCCATTCGGCAAGTCCGTTTCCGCTGCATATCTGGTAGCGTCGTTAACCTGATATGGCTTGCAACCTACATTGCTAGTGCAGTCTAGATAAAAGCTAACATCCTGCTGTTGCGATAGAGCATTAGCATTTGCAAGCACGCTTCCTTGGCAGGCACCCACATCACCACCTTGTGATTTGCAATCTCGCAAGTCCTTCTTCACTTGGGCCAACTGACTATGTGTCAAGTAGTTGAACTTGGTTCCATCGAGTGCTGTCGCTGCACCGCTACCCCCACCCACGGCCGCGCCCATCGCGGTGCTGGCGAGTTGCAACATTGAGGCGAACTCCGGCGTGCCGGGTTTGTAACCCTGGCTTTGCAGGTAATCGGCCATCTGTTGGACTACCAGTTGATTGGCTGCTGCACCCATCGCACCTTGAGCCACGTTGCCACCGCCCAAGGCGGCGATGCCCGCACCCACCACGCCGTGCAGAATGGTGCGTTGCGGACTGCCTTCATCCCAGCCCATCTGGTTGGCGATATCGCCCGCTGCCCGCATGCCGACATAGCCGGCCACCTGATTCAGTTCCATGTTTTCCTGCACTTTCTGTGCATCGAAGATCGGTGCGAGCGCCTGGTTGCCTAGCGTAGGGTTGCGATCCAGTCCAGCCAGGTCGTTGTTGCCATCGCGCACGATGATCGTGCCTTGTGCGATGCCAGCATTCGTATCGCTGCTGCACTTCCCGTGCTGCGGCGTCGTCAGCGAGAGCGCGGTGCCGATGCCGCTGAGGGCATTGCCGATCGTACTGCCCCCTGCACCGTAGCCGCCGCTGATCCCCACGCTGCTGGCGCTGTAGTTCGCTTCGTTGTGGATGTTCTCGTAAGTGAGGCTGCCGGTGTCGAGGACGTTCTTGCTCGGATCGGCACTGCTGGCGATCACGCCGCCGACCTGATGCGTGTTGCCGCCCACGGCAAGCTGGAAGCCGCCATCGCCCACCTGGATGCCGCTGACCTCGTTGACGCTCTGGTAGTGGCTGTCCACCTTGCGCTGGTTGTAGCTCAAGCTGCCGCTGGCTCTATGAGTTCATCCCTAGAGGATGGCCCAAGATAAAGGTTTCGTAATCCATGCTTAAGCTAATAGCATATGTGACGATAAGCATGACGACCATCTCAATCTTCGCCACTTTATAAATCATCATCGTCGAATTGGTGCGCACAATGACCCAGAACCACAAAACGAAGGTAATGAGCGAACCAGACAATAGGCCAAAGATAAACAAATAGTCCATTAAATGGTCGTACCACGCTAGTTTTTTGTAAAAATTATTCACTGCGTCAGGAACAAACATGACCACAAGCAACACCAAAGACACTGTTGAAAGCACCCCAATGTAAATTAGGCGACATCGTGAATCCAAGTCACCATGGTTACGCAATCTCCTTGCAACCCATCTTTTCTCAAACCATGAAAGGGTCCCAAAACACAACGCCAAAAATATAGAATAGATCACGACCATAGGCACTCTATGTCCTGCGGATACAAAAGCAGCCACGATCAAGATAATGCTACAAGTGATTGACCATGCTATTGGAAAGATAAGTTTGTAGAGCATAGTCAGTTGCTCCATGCTTTATTCGGATCGTTCCTGACCCCGTCCATCACCTGATGCCCCTTCTCAATACGAGAATCCGGATCAACAACATTCCAGACAGGTGCCTTGGCATGAAATAAGATGGGCGCGAAAATTGCTCCGCCCTCCACTCCAAGCGCAGCTCTTCCACTTAGCTGGTCATATAACCACTGAACCTGCCCCTGTTCGTTTTTCAATATCTGATTATCCCAGCTGAATGCAGTATTACCTGTCAACGGTGCCGTTGATTGGTAAAGTGACTTCAAGTCGTTCCAGCGATAGTTAAGAATGGCATTGCCCGTCTGATTGATCCAGTTTTGTGTAGGAGTTCCACCAATTACATCAAATCCAGGCTTCCATGCCTTCTGCAAATCCCCCGACACCTGAGCCGCTGCCCTCGGCCATGCCACATCGCTGCCTTTGTCGTACATCGCATTGGCGTACATGTTGAAGAAATCCTTTCGGCTATCGATGTTGTCGAAAAACTGTTGCCCTTCGGGGGTACCAAATGCCATTTGCAGCAGCGCATTCGTGCTACGCATTTGATCGCCGCGCATCAGCGCATGCATATCAGTGTTCAAATCGTAAGCCATCGAATCCTTGATAGATTCCCTACATATTGCACTTTGCGGGCTTGCCCCGCACATGCCAGTCATAGCACTGTCATTAGCCGCTGAAACGTCATTGGCCCATTGCTTTGCGTCGTCTTGGCATGCCTTGTCGGCACCACATGCAGTTAGCTTGGCTTTTAGCTGCTGCACTTGCAGGTGAGTCAAATAATTGTACTTAGTCCCATCCAACGCCGTGGCCGCGCCGGCACCCCCACCCACGGCCGCACCCACCGCGGTGCTGGCGAGTTGCAACATTGAGGCGAACTCCGGCGTGCCGGGTTTGTAACCCTGGCTTTGCAGGTAATCGGCCATCTGTTGGACTACCAGTTGATTGGCTGCTGCACCCATCGCACCTTGAGCCACGTTGCCACCGCCCAAGGCGGCGATGCCCGCACCCACCACGCCGTGCAGAATGGTGCGTTGCGGACTGCCTTCAGCCCAGCCCATCTGGTTGGCGAGGTCGCCCGCTGCCCGCATGCCGACATAGCTGGCCACCTGACTCAGTTCCATGTTCTCCTGCACCTTTTGTGCATCGAAGATCGGATGGAGTTTTTCGTTGCCTAGCGTAGGGTTGCGATCCAGGTCACTGAGGTCCTGGTTCGGGTTATCGCGCACGATGATCGTGCCTT
>NZ_JADIKJ010000041.1:0-2345 GCF_044904675.1 Dyella jejuensis
ATTCAGCAGATGGCCGATTACCTGACCAGCCAAGGCTATAAGCCAGGAACACCGGAGTTCGCCACGATGTTGCAACTCGCCAGCACCGCGGTGGGCGCGGCCGTGGGTGGCGGTACCGGCGCGGCGACGGCGTTGGACGGAACGCGCTACAACTACCTGTCGCATCCCCAGCTCAAAGCGCTGCAAGATCAAATCAAGCAATGCAACGGCGATCAAGTCTGCATCCAAACCGCTCAGACCGATGCGGAAAAGCTGTCGGCAAAACAAGAACAAGACCTTGTGAGCGGTTGCAACGCAAGCGGTGTGAATTGCGCCGACCAATACAAAGACGGGATCAGCACAGCCATTGACTACGTCAACGACCCGCTGGCTGCGCAGTTGGGGTTGCAAGTAGACCAATACATCACGGCTCAGGACTATGTGAATAATCGAGGCGGGTGGGGATTAGTGATGGCGGACAAAGGTCGCAGTGAAGTTGGAAACATGATGATGGGCATTGCGGCTGGCGGGGCTACTTCGGGACTCGGCGGCGCTGGTGCCATTGGGGAATTTGCGGCGGAGGCCTACGGCGGCATCCAAACCGGCTCGCTATGGCAATTTGCGCTAGCCACTCGTACCGGTACAGCGCTCACGAGTGGTGCCGTCAATTGGGGAGTTCAGTTGGTCAAGAACGGTGGTGATCTAAGCCAGACCAATTACATCGACGTGGGCGCAAGTTTGGTCGGTGGCTACCTTGGCTACGGCGGCAATCTTGCGTGGAATGGTCTGGTAGGAATAGGAGTTGGTATGACGCAGACAGAAGCCAATAACCTGTACTACGGGAAAAATGACAATCTACTGGTGGGAGGGCTGACGTCAGGTCTCACTACGATGGCCGGCTTCAAGGTTGGCGATGTGTACACAAATTGGACCATGAAACCAATTTTTACATCGGTTGGTTCTGTTATTGCAGGCAACGCGGCAGGCACCACGTCGACAGAGTTATTTAATGGAATCATTGAAAAATATAATAAAAATATTCAGCAAAACAATGGTTCGAAACAGTGATTTTATTTAAGAAGATTTTCGGTGCGCTATTAGCTGGGCTGCTTTTTTTCTGCCTGGAGTTAGTGATCGCTGTCGTCCTTGGATACTTTGTAGTTAGACTCCATGGCTTGCCATATGACTTTCACTTGATATTGACCGAGGGTATTCGTTTTGGTCTGTATCTAGGGTGCGTTGTTGCTGTTTTGGCGTTTATCGGCACTCCTCGCCGTCGGCCTCCGTCTTGAATTTGATACAAGCTACGATCTGACAACGTTATCGTGCGCGATAACCGGAACGAACCAGGACCTCAGTGATTTAGATCGCAAACTCATGCCCGGTAACCAAGCACCCCACCCCGTCTCCGATGTGCAGAAAGTACAACTAGGATTCGACCTCTACTCGATGAAGCCATCGCCGGGCGCGAATCCAGTTATTTTTTGAGTGAAGTAGCACTCACATAGCAAAGCGGCTATTCAGCCAATGGCGGCGCTCAAATAGATTTTGGTGTCAGATCGAAGTTTATGGACTGACACTAATACCAATAAGATCTATGAAATTAATGGATAACAAAAATTTTCGTCTTCATACAAAGTATTTAGAAAATGCCAAATTGGATAATTTCGGCACCCCTGACGGTACTACGTCACTTGAGCAGATGATTCGAGCAGCAACTGAGCAGCAGAATTGCTCCCATAACGGGTCAAAAGTGAGTGTTGAAATCAAAACAATGTGCCGTAGGTACCAGTGATACCAGCGAGATCCATCAGATCAGCACCGGCAGCATCAACGTGGGCCTCGGTGGCGCGGCGGCCGACGCCGTGAACGGCGCCCTCTACAGCGTGCAACGCGGCAGCCAGGTGCAAGACGGCCGCCTGGCTGCGCTCTATGCCGCGCAAGCGGGCTACCAGGCCAGCGATGCCATGGGCATGGCCCAAAAAGGCGGACTGCAAGAAGCCACCCAAACAAACAACCCCAGCGGCATCAACCTGCAAGTGGGCCTTGGCGGCAGCAGCGCAGGCAGCACCACGACCACCCATGATGACATCGCCTACGGCAGTCACATCACCAGCCAGGGCAACGTCACCCTCGCGGCCACCGGCGGCGACCTGAACCTCATCGGTAGCCAGGTGTCCGGCCAAGACGTCGCACTCGCTGCGGCCAACCACCTCAACCTGCAAGGCCAGGCGGAAAACCACAGCCTGCAGAACACCGACCACAACGTCAGTGGCGGCGTGGGCCTGCAAATCGGCAGCGACGGCATCGGCATCTATGCCCAGGCATCCGGCGGCGAAGGCAAGGCGCATGGCAACGGCATCACG
>NZ_JADIKJ010000042.1:0-2045 GCF_044904675.1 Dyella jejuensis
GGATGTATCGAGCACATCGAGCCAGACATACAACACGGCCGACGGCCAGCCAGGCGTGTACGACTCGCAAACCGGTCAAATTTATTCGTATGACGCCGCGATGCAGATGAACGCGGAAGGGACGAACGTTTCGGACGGCCTCGATCCCTCGCAAGCGCCCACCCTGGCCCCCATCCTGGTAACGCCAACGGCGGATGAGGTCAATCAGGCAAACGCGAACCTGGGTGGCTTGATCGACAATGCATATGCGACGGGCCAGCAATACATCCAGAGCGCGCAGAACGGTATCGCTGATGGCTTGCAATCCTTGGGAAACCAGCTTGACGCCGTGCCAGGGAACGTTGTCAAGGAACTTCAATCGTTGCCGGGCCAGCTTGAACAGGCGGGTAGCGCCATCATGGATTTCGTGACTAATCCGTCCGAACCACTGCAGGCCTATCAGGCGGCGGCCTCGCTTCCCCAGGCGCTTGGCAACGACGTGCAGGCGGCGTCGCAACATGCGCTGAATTCGGCGAGTGCGTATTGGCAGAACACCTCCGGGCAGCAGATGGTCTATGATTTTGGCTACAACCTGACGAGCAGCCTGCCGGCTATTGCGATGGGTGCGTTGACGGGAGGGGAGTCGGAGATTGCGGATGGTGCGGTGGCGTTTGCGGAATCGGCCGAGGGAGGGGCAGGGATTGCTGATAGTTTGGAGGTGGTTCCAAGCGCGGGAGCTAGTGGCGTAAACGGGGCGGGAGGCTTGGATCAGCTAACGAACTCGCTGCAGGCGACTACAAACCAGGCTGTCGCGGATTTGACTGCGAACCCTGGTCTTGCCCAAGGATTGATGAGTCCCGGAAGTTACGACCAGCTCGTGAACGGAACAAATCTTGCACCAGCCAGCTTTGGAAAGGCGGTCGAGCGCTTAACGGCGCAATACGTTCAAGCTGATCCAATACTTGCAAATCAGTTTGAATATTTGTCTCAGCCTTTTGTCTCCACGCCTGATTTTGCTGGAACGATTGGTGGAAATACCTATACATTCGATATAACTACCGATGCATCGGTAGCAAGCCACCTGACGCGCCCCTATGGGGCGACGACGACCTACATCACTTACCCTGGCTTGCCGCAGGGATTGGTTTTCCCGAAATGATTGAATACAAAAATCAAACCTTCCGCAAATTATACGATCGCGGTGATGCGCTCCGTCTGGAGGGCATGCGTTTTGAAAGCTGCATGTTTGAGAACTGCGCAATTTCGTTGACGAAAGATATTCATCTTCGATCAACGGTGAAGAGCGTTAGCATTAAAAACTGCGCGGCCAATGGTTGCGGGATCGGGCCGGCGATCTTCGAAGAAGTTGAAATCGACGGCTTGGCGACGAACGATCTCCTCATCATTTGGGACGCTACGTTTCATCATGTAAAACTTGCCGGTGATATCGGAAAAATTAAGATCAACCCTTGGGCGCATTTCGTGGACCGTACCGAGGCAACGCAAGGGCCGTTCACGCAGTCGCGAGAAGCGTTCTATCAGTCGATCGATTGGGCGCTCGATATCAGGGAGGCAAGGTTCAAAGGGTTTGACGCGGCAGGAATTCCGGCGCGTTTGTTCCGCCGCGACCCGGAGTCGCAAGCTGTGGTGACGCGAGAGCTTGTGAATGCCGAGAATGGTGGGAGGCTTGCGCAAGCCGATGGCAACCCTTGGCTGCCCTGGATACGGGGGGCGTTGTCTGGGGGCTCCAGCGACGGCGTTCTAGTCACGCCGCTCGGTGCGCCGAAAAAGACGCGTGATGAGTTCCTTGATGGCTTGCGGAAGCTGCGGGATTTGGGCCTTGCCGAGCCGGATTAGGTCGGCATTGGAAGGGGATTGGTGGCTGAGAGTCCGTTTTTATGTTGATGAAAAGCGCCCGCCTTGCGCCAATGCCGCTCAGTTAAGCAAAGGCCCTGCGGGGCCTTTGCTGTTTTGTAGAGTATGAGTCTGTTGATAGAGCGGCACGCGATGCCGAAGGCAGACCGATGCTACTGGAAGCCTACCTGCAAGATACCCATGAGCTGGCC
>NZ_JADIKJ010000043.1:0-1753 GCF_044904675.1 Dyella jejuensis
GCATTGGCACTGGTGGTGACCTGGGGAATGTTCAGCACCATGCCCACCGGCGGCTGGCTATCGGCGGCCAGGCCGTTGGCCTGGGCAAGAATGTAGCTGTAGTTGCTGTCGCCGTAGATGGCCTGGGCGATCGAGGCCAACGTGTCGCCGTTGTGCACGGTGTAGTTTTGCGTGCCCAAGGTCCCGTTGCTGAATCCTCCGGTGGTGGCCAGCACGTCAATGACGCCCGCGGTAGGCGACTAAGAGATAACGATCCGGCCTCGACACCGATCGCATAGCACTCGCTTCACGGGCCGCGATAGCGGCCTGAGTGGCGCGTGTTTTTATTTCTATAAAACGGTAGCTGGCTAAATTCCTACGTGGCCCGATTCGGGTCACAGCGCTGCAACAGGATCACGGAACGCGCCGGCAGCAACTCGTTCGCGTAAGTGACGCAGTACCTCGTCCAGCTCGATCTCGCCACGTGCATGCCGGTGTAGGTCCTCCGCCGTAACGGGATCGATGTCCAGGCCTTCCAAGCGCACTGTGGCAATCGCATTGGCCACCGCCCGACGACGTTCGCTCTTTGTCTGTTCGTCAATCATGCGCGCACCTGGTTGATAACGATGACCCGATTCGCGTCACCGCGATGTTTCTGCTTGCCATGGCGTGATGCCCTGGCGCTGTAGTTCCGCATGCACCATACGCACGTGCTGCGGATTGGCGATGGCGCGTAGCAACAGCAGCGTTTCGATAGCCACGCTGTCCACCTGGCCACCGTCAGGCAGTCCATGCCCTCGACCGACATCGAACGCTAAATCACGGATGTCCAAGCGCAACGAGTCAAGATGTTCGGCGATGGCATCGCCTTCTTCGAGCCGTTTTTTGAGGTAGGTAGAGAGCGCAATCGGGCTCGGCCAAGTCTGGTCGGCAAGAGCCTGATAACGGGCGGTGGCGGCTTCAGAGAGCCGGATACTGACGACTTTCATGCTGAGCAAGTCACTCGGTTGTGGGCGTGTAAGCGGTTTGTAATCGCCTCACGCGCACAGCTTAGCCGCTTGCGCGGCATCGTGTCGTAGTCGTGTAAGCATTTTTGCGTGTATTAACCTTGTTCCACTTTTGAACAGCATCTTGTGCATCAATGCGTTGCATGTGCGCTTTTCGCTCCCGAAGAGGAGCGTAATGTGTATGGCGCGATTTGCCCGATTAAGGGAACCCCAAACGGCCTCCATAGACCCTAAAAACGGGCAAAATCGCCACCCAAGAGGGTCCACCCCCATCACCGTGGCCCGCAGGGCCACGGCAGCGGCATCGAATACAAACGTGATACAGGAATAATGCAAACGTGGTGCGACAGTCATACAGATGTAGAACAAATGTAGAACAAACGTAGAACAAACCTCATACAACTCGGCACGATTGCCAACTAAAAACCATCGCACATGACCACATCGACGCCGACGCCATCAGCACGCACGCCTTCACCAAAGAAGAAGGTCACGCTACGGCTCGATCGCGACGTGGTGGCGTTCTTCAAGCAGGGTGGCAAAGGCTTCCAAACACGCATCAACCAAGTGCTCAGGGCATACATGGAGGCTCAACAGCGTAGGTAGCAAAACGCCCGCGCAAGGCGGCAATGCCGCTCAGTTAAGCCTGAGCGGCATTTTTGCTTTTGATGGGGTATCGAGTTTTGCTCATGCAAACAGCGCGCGGATAACGCCGCTCCGAACGCCGTGGTGGAAGGATGAAGCGGCGGATGTTCTGACGCATGGCG
>NZ_JADIKJ010000044.1:0-3453 GCF_044904675.1 Dyella jejuensis
GGCAGCCCCGGCGTGGCCTGATCCTGCGCGCCATACGAACTGGTGATCGCCGAGGCCGTCTGGTACTGGTTCACCAGGCTTTGTCCGGATGTTTCGGCGTATTCGCTCTGGTCGACCAGGTCGCCATCCGCGTTGTAGGTATAAAACGTGGCGGCGAGGAGAATGGCATTGGCGCGAGCGGCGATGCCATCGTAAGAAAATCAATCTGGCCTTGAGCTTTTCGAGCATCATTACTGCGCTGAAAATCACTCCAACAATTTGACCTTGGTGATTCTCACGCCATCATCAATTTTGACGTCAATACTATATTTATCAAGGTACTCATTAATTACTCTCTTAAAAGATAGATAACCCTCAATAGAACTTCCGATTAAAATTTTACCTTTTGGTGTTATCTTGACTCCCGAACGAAACCGAGGAACTATAGAAAATACATTCCTCTCTTCTGAAGATCTTGATCTCCTTATCTTAGTAACGGCTATAAATTTCACATTACCCCATCCAATATATTGAAATCGAACGCCAAAAATTTCCCTAAAAACCCCCTCATCACTTATAATTAAATTAGCATTCATAATTATATTTACGTAAACAATGCTTCCAACAAAAGCAAAGCAAATCCCTCCAAGCATCCAAACATCGCGATAGTTACCAAATGCAATAGCTCTTTGAATAAAAACAGCAAACATAAGTAATATGATGCCCGCCCAAACATTAAACGCAAAAAATGATCGGAAATGAAATTTCATAAATTTTCCATAAGTTAATGATTGTATTGTAAAATAATCCCGATAAATCAGATAATCCTTAGCGCAACTTTCATTAAAGCAAAGGAGGCTGCCACTGCCTCGATGGTACAAGAGAGTTAGATGGTTACGTCATTGGAGTGTTCAACGAGTAGGTCGAATTAGGATCCATCGCAGTACCTAAAATGTTCACTCCTGCACTCAAACCACTGAACACCAACCCACCCGTCTCCCCCACCGCATCCTCTAACGGCATAAAGAAGAACGACTTTCCACTCGCGCCAAGAGTTGCGTTATCTACGGTGTAGTAATTCAAATTGCTCTTGCCGAAGAAAGCCACTCCGTAATCACCCGAATTCGCTCCCGCGTTTGCCGCCGCATCAACTCCCGTGCTTGGAACTTATAAATTTTTCGCGTGCGTATCAGGCGGCTTTTTCTTGAAGCTTCAGCAGCGCTTTTTCAAATCCGCTATCCAGTAGGTCTCTCAGTTGTACAAGCTGTTCCCTACGATCGGTCACCGGCGGACCAACCAGCTTCTGCAGTTCCTCTAGCGATAAACCCTTTCCGATTTCAAGAAGTCCACGCAGGTAATACCAACCGCTCCTCTTATCGGTCCAATCACTTTCGTTGGACGCATCTAAGCGGCCAACGAGGCAATTCACCTCACCAGCTCGCCTTGAGTCATAAAGTCTTAGCTTGCATTGATCTGATTCAAACACAACGCTTACCAAATCGCCGCCAGTATTGCTGCGAGACTCGGCAAAGCGAAAAGCGTGCTTTGACAGAAAATCACCAAGCACCGAAGAAACGAGATCATTAAATTCGTTTTTCATAAATTATTGCCCCTTCACCCAAGAACTGCCTTGCCGGGTATAACCAAACTGACCTGCGTTTTGCTGCAGGTAATTCACTTCGGACGCTGTATAGCTGTTCGGCCTATTTATTAGGACATCTTCTGGCGTCTCATTCCACAAGTTGAACTCGGAGACACCGTTTTCCAAGTTCGACTGCAGGAACTGCTGGTTCACGTTCCACACCACAGCACGGCCCTGCTCTGCTGACAGCCCCTGTGTTAGCCCTTCATAGACGCCATCGGGAGTCTGGAACCAGATGCCGCCATTCGTCTGGGCCTCGTTGATGTATCCACCGTTCACAGAATTCCATTGTCCGAGAACGACGCGAGAACCATCTCCACTTACGTTCGTGGAAAGATCGGCAAGAGCACTTGCGGGTGTTGCCGTATCACCACCTGTCAGCGTGGCAGTACGAAGTTGATCTACGAGGCCTTGCGTATATGCATCAAGCGTAGGTCCTGTGCTTGGAACTAGTAACCTTCCGGCAGCGCCCTATATGTAAGCTCTACGCCCATAGACTGAAGCTGTTGTTTTGCTGCACTTAAGAACCTTGAAGCCACTTCACTTGGTTGAAATTGATATATCAATTCTATTCGCACATCTTTATTTCTCGAATCAGGCAGAACAGCGACCAACTGCCCACTTTTAACAAACCCCAAATAACCGCCAATCTTTTTTTCCAGAAGATTGAAGTGTGATTTCTCATCCTCCCAGCTCAAATGATCTGAAATGGTAAGGACAACCTTGCCATCGCTTTTCGATATTCCCATATTGTCGATAGAGCCAGCATCTTCAACGCTCATGTTTAATATCCCTCCGGCAAATTCGACGGTCTAATAATTTGTACTTGCGTGGGTGGAATCACCGTCCCAGCGGGATAGTAAGGATTACCAGCTTTGCCGACCACCTGCCCACCATACGACCCAAGTAGCGGATAGCCTTCGCTTTGGTTTGTTGTCAATGGTGCAGTTTCGCTCGACTTAGCCTCAAGCAATCCGAAATTGGACGTATCTGGGTCGGTACCAATTCCGTCCAATCGAACACGAAAGTCGGCAAGATTTCCGTCTGCATCCGTGAACGGTTGAATAGACACCTCTTCAAGAAAATTGTTCAACGTATCAGAGCCATAGTTTGCAACACGTGCCTGAAACGCCGCTCCATTTTGAGCATTTATCTGCACTTGAGTAAGTTGCGATGTACTGTCTAAGCCTGTTGTGACTGGAACCCCGCCATCGCTCTGCGAGTTTAGGCTAGCCCCAACCCATAAGCCACCCAACAGAGGAGCAGTTGCGTTAGTCAGTTGCGCTACGGCGTAGGCATTCTGGTCACTCACGCCTGATGCCGACATTACACCATACAAACCAGTGCTGATGGAGTTCATCGACTCCAAGCCAGTGAGTTCTGGATTGGGGTTTTCAGCATTCTGCCATGCCGCCATTTGTCCTGCTGCGAGCGAGTCCGCGTTGGGCACTTCGTAATTTGCCAGGTCCCATCCCTGCAGCAACTTTGTTCCGATGGATTGATTGGAATTCACGATATTGGAGACGGCATTCCATAAATTGAAGGTGTTTGGCTGGCTTGGGCTTTGTCCAAACTCGTCGACCGTTCCCACTCCTGTCCCAGCGTTGGCAAGGAATGAGTTTGCCTGATTGACCTCATCCGCCGTTGGCGTTACCAGGATGGGGGCCAGGGTGGGCGCTTGCGAGGGATCGGGGCCGTCCGAAACGTTCGTCCCTTCCGCGTTCATCTGCATCGCGGCGTCATACGAATAAATTTGACCGGTTTGCGAGTCGTACACGCCTGGCTGGCCGTCGGCCGTGTTGTATGTCTGGCTCGATGTGCTCGATACATCC
>NZ_JADIKJ010000045.1:0-3274 GCF_044904675.1 Dyella jejuensis
ACGATCGCACGACCACCACCAGTTACGACAGCGCAGGGCGGGCGGTCTACAGCCTCAACGCCGCAGGGACGGTCACGCAGACCACCTACGATGCCGATGGACGGGTGACCAGCACCCACGTCTACGCCATCGCACTGACAGCCAGCCAGCTGGCCAGCCTCGGCAGCACCCCCACCCCGGCGCAGATCGGCGCATGGGTCACGCCCGGCAGCGCCGATCAAGTCAGCTACAACGTCTACGACAGCGCCGGCGAGCTGCGCTACCGCATCGACCCGATGGGCAACGTCACCGAGACGCGCTATGACGCCACCGGCAAGGTCACCGAAACCCTGGCCTATGCCAACGCGGTCAGCACCGCCGGTGAAGCCAGCGCCTTGCAAGCCGGCACGGCGTTGAGCTGGATCGGCGCGCAAGTGGGCGGCACCGGCGGCAGCAACCCTGACAGCAGCGCGCAAGCGACGCTTTACCTGTATGACGTATCAGGCCGCCTGGCCTATACCGTGCAGCAGAACCAAAGCGGCACCGTCGCTCAGGTCACCGGCGTGACCCATGACGCCAACGGCAATGCCATCAGCCAAACGACCTATGGCAACACGCTGAACCTGGACCCGGACGAAGCGCTGAGCGCGCAATGGACCACCGCGAGCATGACCGGCGCGCTGGCCAGCGTCGCCAGCCAGGAAACCACCACCACCGTCTACGACGCCGACAACCGCGCGCTCTACACCATCAACGCGCTGGGCGATGTCACGCAAAATAGCTATGACGGCCTCGGCCGCCTGATCGAAACCCAGCAATACGCCACGGCGATCACGCTACCGGCCACGCTCAATGCCAGCACCGTCGCGGCCGCGATCACCGCGGCCGGCGGCACCACCGGCGAGCGGATCAGCACCGCCACCTACAACAGCCTGGGCCAGCTGCTGACCACCGGCGATGCGCTGGGTATCAATGCGACCTACACCTACAACGCGCTAGGCGAAAAGACCAGCGATACCAACCGCGACGGCGATACCTGGCAATACAGTTACGACAGCGCGGGACGATTGATCCAGACCCAGAGCCCGCCGGTCACGGTGGCCAGCTACCACGGCACGCTGCAGACCAGCACCAACCAATACCTGTACACCACCAGCACCTACGACGCCTTCGGCGACGTGGTCAGCACCAGCCAGGGCTACGGTACAAGCCCCGGCAGCCTCACGAATGCGGCGACCACCACCTGCGCCTATGATGCGATGGGACGCCAGATCGCCACCACCAACGCCGTGGGCGACACCCGCACCACCCTCTACAACGCGCTGGGCCAGGCGGTGGTGAGCCAGGACGCCAACGGCAACCTGACCTACAACGTGTACAACGCCGACGGCCAGTGGATCGACAGCGTCGATGGCAACGGCTACGTCACCGCCTACACCTACGACGCCTACGGCAACGTTCTCACCACCACGCAATACGCCACCGCACTCAACACCCGCGCGATCACCGGCTGGAGCGCCGGACAGCCGCTCAGTGCGGCGCAGGTGCAGCAGGGCCTGGTCACCTCATCCAGTGATCGCACCACCACGAACACCTACAACCAGCTCAACCAGAAAACACAGGTCGTCCTGTCGTCGATCGCCTATGTACTGTCGATGGGCACACTGAGCGGCGACACGGCCGCCGGCTCACCCACCACCACCTACACCTACGATGCGTACGGCAACCTCACCAGTACGTCCCAGCTGATCCAAGGAGCGTTGACGTCCGGTTCCACCACGACGCCGGCGATCTGGGCCACCACCTACACCTATTACGATGCGCTCAACCGTGCGGTGATGGTGGTCACGCCCACCGGCAGCTACACCAGTCCCCAAGGCTATGTCACCACCACCGCCTACAACGCCTTCGGCCAGGTCAGCAGCAGCACGCAGTACGCCCAGGCGATCAGCACCAGCGCCATCACCACGTCGACCCAGCCTGGCTTGCCCGGCGCGGCCACCGTAGCCACGGGCGCCAACCGCGTCACCACCTATACCTACGATGCGATCGGCCGGGTGCAAACCGAAACCGATGNCGGCACGTACACCTATACCGGCGGCACGGTGGGCCAGCTCAACGGCACGGTCGGTTATGCGGCGGCCAGCAGCGTCACCGCCTACACCTACAACGGCGAGAACCAGGTCCTTACCGAAACCGTCAACGGCGCGACAACCACCACGCAATACGACGCGCTGGGTCGCGTGACCAGCGTCACCGCGCCGGCGCGCCAAGCCTTGGTAAGCAACTGGCAGGCGATCCTGGAAGCCAACCCTGCCGACGATCTCACCTCTGCGGCGCTCTACACCACGGTCAGTCCGGTCACCAGCTATACCTACGATGCCCTGGGCGATGCGACGAGCACCACGGTCTCGGCCGCAGGACTCTCCCAAACCACCTATGCCGTCTACAATGCGGCCCGCGAGCAGACCCAGACCATCGATGCCGATGGCAACGTGCGCACGACCACCTATGACGGCAACGGCAATCTCCTCACCCAGAGCTACCAGCTGACGCCCGGCGTCACGGTCACCCTCACCAACACCTACGATGCCGACAACCAGCTATGGAGCACGGCGGTGCAGCGCAGCAACGCGAGCACCTATGACAGCTATACCCAGCAGCAATACAACGCCTTTGGCGAAGTGATCGCCAAAGGCGACAACAACGGCGACGAGGCCACGTACACGTACGACAACGATGGCAACCTGCTCACGGCGCCCGATAGCACCACCGGTGCCATCCATACCTACGGCTATGACCTGGCCGGACGCAAGACGACGGACAACAGTTATGTGACCGGGGGCGGCGCGCAAACCTGGACGCATGATTGGCTGGACCTGGCCGGGAACGTGATAGAGGAACGGACCCCCGCGACGGATGCGGCTAGCGGCGTCGATGGCACGACGCAGGTGACGATGACCTACGACCGCTGGGGCAACGTCACCTCGACCACGGACGCCAACGGCAACCTCACCAGCTACGAATACGACAGCCAGGACCACCTGATCGAAGAAACCGAAGCCAATGTACTGGTCGTGTCGGCGTCCGGCGTCTATACGTGGACCACGCCGACCAAGGAGTGGTACTACAACGTCGATGGCGAGCTGATGGGCAGCACCGACGAGAACGGCAACGTCACGCAATACGCCTACGATGCCGCCGGCAATGTGACCATGACGCAAGATGGAACCGGTGCCCGCACCTATACCGCCTACGATGCCTTGGGCCGCGCGGTAGCCACCGAAACGCCGCC
>NZ_JADIKJ010000046.1:0-2511 GCF_044904675.1 Dyella jejuensis
GCGGGCACGCTCACCGCGCAAGCGGGCAACGATCTTATCCTCGATCACGCCACGCTCAGCGCGGGTCAAAACCTGGGCCTGGCCGCCGGCCACGATCTCACCGCCACCGCCAGCACCCTCACCGCCGGTGGCGATGCGCAGCTGCTCGCCGGCCATGACCTCACCCTCAACGCCGACCGGCACACCGTCGACCAGGGCGCGAGTGACCACCTGGCGGTACAGACGATCCACGATGTCACCACCGTCCATACCGGCGGCAGCGCCGTGCTCGCGGCCGGCCATGACCTCACCAGCCAGGGCGCGGTCCTGCAGGCCGGCCAAACCCTGGCAGGGAGCGCCGGTCACGATGTCATGCTCGACGCCGTCACCGACACCCAGGTCACCCAAGGCTACGGCCGCGACGGCCACACCGACATCACCACCCTCGACACCGATCAGGCGCTGCGCGGCACCCTATGGAGCGGCACGAACGGGGTGGCGATCAGCGCCGGCCACGACCTCACCGCCCTCGCCGGCACGATCGCGTCAAGCCAGGGCAACGTGGCCCTGGCCGCCGGCCACGACGTCAGCCTGATCGCCGGCCAGGAAACGCACACCCAGCAACACGACACCCACAGCCGCACCGGCAACCTGCTCAACCACAGCCAACGCAGCACGCACGATGTGATCGGCGACACCGATGCCGTCGGCACGCAGATCAGCGGCCACACCGTGAGCGTGGCGGCCGGCCACGACCTCACCGCCCAAGCGGCCTACCTCAACGCCAACAACACGTTGACCCTGGCCGCCGGCCACGACGTCACCCTCGCCGACGCGCACGACCTGCACAGCGAAGAGCACGACACCGCAGCCAGCCGCTTCAGCTTCTTCAGCACCAGTTCCAAGCGCTTCGGCTCGGTCGATCCGGAAGGGCGCAGCAATCAAAGCAGCACGCAAATCAACCAAAGCACCAGCGTCGGCAGCGTGCTCAGCGGCGACAGCGTCACGGTTGCCGCCGGCCACGATCTCAGCGCCACCCACGCGCAGGTGGTGGGCACGAACGACGTCGCCCTCGCCGCCGGCAACCACCTCACCCTCGATGCCGGCCAGAACACCGACGACGTCAGCCAGGCCCAGAGCACCCGCCACACCGGCCTGATGAACAACGGCGGCCTGAGCGTCCTGATCGGCAACCGCAGCACGAAGGACGGTTACAGCGAACACGACGTCAGCTACACCGGCAGCATCGTGGGCAGCCTGAACGGCAGCGTCACGCTCAGCGCCGGCAATGACGTACACATCACCGGCAGCGACGTGCTCAGCCAGACCGGCACCGCCATCGTGGGCAACAACGTCACCATCGATGCGGCCGTAGGCACCAGCGATATCCATCAAAGCCACAAGGTGAGCCAGGGCGGGATCAACGTGGGCATCGGCGGCGCGGCGGCCGACGCCGTGAACGGCGCCCTCTACAGCGTGCAACGCGGCAGCCAGGTGCAAGACGGCCGCCTGTCCGCGCTCTATGCCGCGCAAGCGGGCTACCAAGCCAGCGATGCCGTGGGCATGGCCCAAAAGGGCGGACTGCAAGAAGCCACCCAAACAAACAACCCCAGCGGCATCAACCTGCAAGTGGGCCTTGGCGGCAGCAGCGCAGGCAACACCACGACCACCCACGATGACATCGCCTACGGCAGTCACATCACCAGCCAGGGCAATGTCACCCTCGCGGCCACCGGCGGCGACCTGAACCTCATCGGTAGCCAGGTGTCCGGCCAAGACGTCGCACTCGCTGCGGCCAACCACCTCAACCTGCAAAGCCAGGCGGAAAACCACAGCCTGCAGAACACCGACCACAACGTCAGTGGCGGCGTGGGCCTGCAAATCGGCAGCGACGGCATCGGCATCTATGCCCAGGCATCCGGCGGCGAAGGCAAGGCGCATGGCAACGGCATCACGCACGCCGACACCACCGTCAACGCCAACGGCACCCTTACCCTGATCAGCGGCAACGACACCACCCTCAAGGGTGCGCAGCTCATCGGCCATCAGGTGATCGGCGCCATCGGCCACAACCTGTTGATCCAAAGCGAACAGGACACCGACGACTACGCCAGCCAGCAGTGGCAGGCCGGCGGCAAGGTGGTGATCGGCTACGGTTCCGGTGGCAGCTTGAGCTATAACCAGAGCAAGGTGGACAGCCACTACCAGAGCGTCAACGAGGTCAGCGGCATCCAGGCGGGCGATGGCGGCTTCCAGCTTGCCGTGGGCGGCAACACACATCTGGTCGGCGGCGTGATCGCCAGCACGGCCGACCCCGGCAACAACCTGCTCGATACCGGCAGCCTTACTTACGAGAACATCCACAACGAAGCGAACTACAGCGCCAGCAGCGTGGGAATCAGCGGCGGCTACGGTGCAGGGGGCAGTACGGTCGGCAATGCCCTCAGCGGCATCGGCACCGCGCTCTCGCTGACGACGCCGCAGCATGGGAAGAGCAGCAGCGATACGAATGCTGGCATCGCACAAGGCACG
>NZ_JADIKJ010000047.1:0-1556 GCF_044904675.1 Dyella jejuensis
CGCACCACCTACACCTACTGCACCACCGTCGACACCGTGCAATGCCCGCTGCCCGGCCTGCTGCTTGCCGTCACCGGCCCACGCACCGACCTTTCGTCCACCGCCACCTACAGCTACTACCTGGCCGCCAGCGCGGTGAACTGCGGCACGCCCGGCGCGGCCTGCTACCAGCCCGGCGACCTGCACACCGTCACCGATGCGGCCGGCCAGGTCACCACCGTCGCCTCCTACGACGCCGATGGCCGCATTACCCGCCTCACCGATGCCAACGGCGTCAACACCGATCTCACCTACACCCCGCGCGGCTGGCTCGCCACGCGCACGGTTGGCGGGCGCCAGACCACCTTCGGCTACACCCCCTACGGCGCGGTGTCCAGCATCACCGATGCGGACGGCCTCACCACCACCTACACTTATGACGCGGCCCATCGCCTGATCCAGATCGCCGATGCCGAAGGCAATGCCATCCACTACACCCTGGACGCCGCCGGCGACAAAACCGCCGAGCAGGTGTTCGATGCCAACGGCACCCTGCACAAGAGCCTCAGCCGCACCTTCAACACCCTGGGCCAGCTCACCGGCGTGGTCGATGGCCTCAACCACAGCGTGTTCAACGCCAGCGCCAGCACCAGCTACGACGCCAACGGCAACCTGGTGCAAAGCGCCGATGCGCTGGGCGTGCAACGCCAGCTCGGCTACGACGCGCTCAACCGGCTGGTGCAGACGATCGACAACTACAACGGTAGCGATACTGCGACCCAGAACACCACCACGGGCTTTACCCTGGACAGCCTGGATCGCCTCACGCAAGTCACCGATCCGAGCAACCTCAACACCATCAACCACTACGATGGTTTGTCCGACCTCACCAGCCAGAGCAGTCCGGACACGGGCACGACCACCCGCACGTTCGATGCGGCGGGCAACGTCCTGACCCGCACCGATGCCAGGGGCATCACCGCGACAAACACCTACGACGCCCTCAATCGCCTGACCAGCACGAGCTACCCCGACACCACGCAGAACGTGACCTACGCCTACGATGAGGCCAACAGCGTCACGGGATGCAGCGCCAGTAACCCGAAGGGACGGCTCACCCGGATCATCGAAAACAGCGTCACCACGGTGTTCTGCTACGACGCATGGGGCCGGGTGATCCAGAAGCAGCAGGTCACCGCGGCGGGCACGGATACCATCGGCTATTCCTACACGGCGGCGGGTCGGCTGAGCGGCATGGTGTACCCGGACGGTACGCAGGTGGGCTACACGCGCGATGGCGATGGGCGCATCCAGTCCATCACCGTTACCCCGCCCAACGGCACCGCCAGTACGGTGGTGAGCAACGTCACCTACCAGCCATTCGGACCGGTCGCCAGCTACACGCTCGGCAACGGGCAAACCGTCACCCGCACCTATGATGCGAACTACCGGCTCACCGACCTGACCAGTCCGGCGTTCACCCTGCACGTGGCAAGGGATGCGATGGGGGATATCACGGCGATTGGCAATGCACCCGGTGCGAGTCCGGCTACCGAGACCTATGCCTACGATCCGCT
>NZ_JADIKJ010000048.1:0-1056 GCF_044904675.1 Dyella jejuensis
AAGGTCAGCGCGGTGGCGTACTGCGTGGTCGACAGCACTTCGCCCACACCGTTGTACTGCGTGGTAGTGACGTTGCCGGCCGCATCAATGGCCGCCACCACCTCGCCCGCCGCGTTGTAGATCGTTGTAGTGGTGCGATCGTTGGCGGTGCTGGTGGGGATCGGCAACGTGCCGGGATAGCTGCTGGTGAGCGTCCCCCCGCTGATCCAGGCGGCGGTGTCCACTTGCGTGGCGTACTGCGTGGTGCCGAGCACACGGCCATCGGCATCGTAGGTATAGGCGGTAACGTTGCCATCGCCATCGACCGTGCCGGCCACTTCGCCCTCGGCGTTGTAGAAGGTGTAGGTGACATGGCCATTCGGATCGATTGCCGCGACCTGTTCGCCGTCGGCGTTATAGAGATAACTCGTGATACGGCTGGTCTGCCCAGTGGCCGATTGCGTGCTGCTCACTAGCAGGCCCGCACTGTTGCGCACCTGGGTCGTCGTCAACCCATTGGCCTGCGTGATCGCGATCGTGCTGGCACTATCGTCGTACACATAGCTGGTGACGTTACCGAGGGGATCGGTCTTGCTGATCAGCCGGCCCAGCCCATCGTAGGCATAGCTGGTGGTCTGCAGTGTGCTGCGGTCCGCGCCGGTCTCGGTGCTGGTTTGTAAGAGGCGACCTTGCGCATCGTAGGTGGTGGTGGTGATCACCGTGCCGTCCGTCAACACACCGTTGCCGCTGGCGTCGACCGTGTCGTACTGGGTTTGCGTGGCCAATTGGCCGCGCACGTCGTAGCTGTAGTCGGTGCGCGTGCTCTGGCTGAGCGTGCTTTGTACGGCGCTGCCTTGCACCCACGCCTGCAGCTCGGCCAGGGTCGGTGGGTTGCCGCCGGTGTTGTAGGTCGCGCCCAGGTACTGGCGGCTGGTGATCAGTTCGTTGAGGCCATTGATCGTGCTGTAGTCGTTTTCGCTGACGTTCCCGAGTGGATCGATGGTGTAAGCCAACTGATCGTTGGCGGTGTAGACGTAGTAGGTGGTCTGGGCGCCGCTCGCGGCCACATAGCCACCC
>NZ_JADIKJ010000049.1:0-967 GCF_044904675.1 Dyella jejuensis
CACTTGTTGCCCTGGCCGAACACCGCCGAATCGGCATCGCGCTTGGTGCGGTCCACGAACAGTTCAACCGAAACGTTCGGGCTGATGAATTTACCCACCGACAAACCGTAGAAAACTTGGCGGCTGCGCGTGTTGCGGTCGGTGTCGTTGTAGTAACCGCCCACCGTCGGTGCGACGTACCAGCGGTCGTCGAAGCCGTTTGGCCACGCCGGCGCACCGCTCGTATCGGTGCTGCTGCCAGCGGCGGCGGTATTGTCCTGCGCGTGAACGGCACCTACGCCGCCCAGGGCAAGAGCGATCAGAAAATACAGGCCCTTACGTTTCATCAGGTGTCTCCTCGATTATTGGTGTTCGCGTCCATTCCACCCCAGACGGAAATCGCGCGGCAGAACTTAGGTATGCGGGGGACTTATTCGCTACCTTGCTTGGTTCCCTAACGGCAAGCGCGGCAGAGTGTAGCAAAACCGTTAAGGGATTCGCACGCCAGTCTTTCACGGCGCCTCCCTGACCGGTGAAGCTTCGTTCAGCTAGATAGCGTGTCGTTTAGACGCGGCACGACTAAATCCTTGGCTCTTTCGATATATACATAAGAAAAGCCCGGCATGCGCCGGGCTTTCCATAACAGCTTGCGGTCCGATTACTGCTGGACCTGCAGTTCCGTGCGACGGTTGCGGGCACGGCCAGAGGCCGTCTTGTTGCTGTCGATCGGGTCGTTCTCGCCGTGGCCGATCGGCCCTTCCAGGCGGCTCGCGTCGATCCCGTGTGATGTCAGGTAGTCGTACACGATCTTCGCGCGACGCTCCGACAGTCCCTGGTTGTACTGCGGTGTACCCACGCTGTCGGTGTAACCGGCCACCGTCACGTGCACCTGCGGATAGCGCTTGAGCGTATCCACTGCCTGGTCCAGGATCGCCAGCGAATCGCTGCTCGGCACCGCCAGTGCCGGCTCGATGTTCGTCTCGCCCTT
>NZ_JADIKJ010000004.1:0-208246 GCF_044904675.1 Dyella jejuensis
GATGCGAACTACCGGCTCACCGACCTGACCAGTCCGGCGTTCACCCTGCACGTGGCAAGGGATGCGATGGGGGATATCACGGCGATTGGCAATGCACCCGGTGCGAGTCCGGCTACCGAGACCTATGCCTACGATCCGCTGTATCGGCTGACCCAAGTCAGCGAGGCCGATGGAAGCATTTTAGCAAGTGTCGCCTACGACCAGGCGGGCGACCGGCTCAGCAAGTCCGGCAGTGGCCTCGCCACGGGAACATACGACCACAGTATGGGTACGCACCTCTTAATCGCGACGGGTAACGCTGCTCGTAGCGTAGATGCCAATGGCAACATGACGGCCATGGCCCAGAGTGGGAGCGCCTACGGCTTTGGGTATAACGATCGCAACCGGATGACGATTGCGCAGTTGGCTGGCAGTACGGTGGGAAGTTACACGTATAACGCCCTGGATCAACGTATACAAAAAGTAGCTAATGGCACGACCGAGCGTTACGACTACAACGAAACGCATCAGATGCTGGGTGAGTACGGAGCGACCAACAGAGATTACATCTGGATGGACGGCCTTCCGGTCGCTAATGTCGATAGGTCCGGAACAATCAGCAGCATTGTCTACGTAACGGCCGATCAGTTTGGCACGCCACGGGCCATCGCAGACAGCAATGGCAATGCGATCTGGCAGTTTGCGTATGCCGGAAATCCGTGGGGGGAGACGCAACCGACTTCGAATGGCTACGTCGATAACTTCCGTCTTCCCGGGCAGTACTACGATCAAGAAACGGGATTGGCCAATTACGGTCCGCGTACTTACGGCGCTGATATCGGTGGCTTCAATCAGCCGGACCCGACCGGGCAGCGCGGTGGATATAACCTTTACGTCTATGCCAGCGATAACCCGCTTCACTTCGTAGACGCGCTCGGCCTGCAACAGACGGATGAGCTGGACCCAAAGACAAGCGAAGCGCTCAATACGCCCGAGACCAATGCAGAAGTTAAAGCTCTCGATGAAAGTCAAGCCGAAGCGGCGCGTGCGCAAGACGCGAAACCATTTCTTTCGAGGAGGCCTGCATCTGAGTTTGGGGAGTTTGGTCAATGTTCGGCAGTCAAGCCGACGACTGCCCAGGTTGGTCCGCAAAAAGGACCAAATTTTATCGTAACTCCCTCGGGCACTGTGTACCCTGTTCCCGAGGGGGCTGTCGGACCAACTCCCACTGATAATGGCCGAGGTATGCAATTTCAGGGCGGGAGTGGTGGTGGCGGCCTTAATCCAAGGACCTCGGGTTTTAGATATATGGAGCCAGTTACGTCTGGCCCATACCAATATCCAAATGGTTATGGCTCATACAATAATATCTCCGGACAGGCCGTAAACCCTTATACTGGTCAAACAATCGCTCCATCAAATCCGATGTGGCATATACCTAATGGGTAGTAATGTGCAAGAAAAAAAGAAAACATTGCTGCAGGAATTGATCGAGCTGCATGAGTTAGCGTTTGTAACTATTATGCGCGGCTATCTGCAGCTTAACTTTGATGGTCCATATCTCAATGTCTATACAATGCCTGAGATTGGTGAGGATGGTGCTTCAATTAAATTAACCGATATGGGCTACTACGATCGTCTTTGCAGATTGGTGGGAAAAAAAGTTATCTCCGCCAAGGAATTTCCTGGGATTTGTTTGATATTGGCTTTTGAGGGAGATGTTTTTTTACGTATCTCCCTTAAGCCAGAGGATCGTCAGTGCGCTGAAGCAGTCATGTTGCAAGGTGAAAATGGTAAGCAGTGGATGGTTTGGTGACAAGGGTCATATTCGCGAAGGTGGAGAAATTAGGTCTGATTGGGTGCTTCATCGACCAAATTAATCCTGGCGCGCTATATGTCCAGTTTGCTCCTAGGCCTAAATAATGAACAAGATTGAAGTAGAGCTTTTTTCCGACCAAGGGGATGGCGCGATACTGCGGCTGCCCGAGAGAAAATTTTCGGGTCTGCTTCTACAGGAAGATTCTTTAAGAAATTTGGCGGAAATGGCTGAGCGAGTGCATATGCTTTCAAATAACGGGAGCGATGAGCTTAAAGAGGAGGCCGCCTTGCTGGCAGAGTCGCTTCGTGATTTATGTTCCTGGTATGAATCTTTCGCCGAGTGATATAAGTAGTGCGATCGCCATCCAATTAAATTCAGGCTTTACCTATATCGGGATGGATATGAGTCGTATAACAACGCAAATGATCAGGTGATAAACCCATATGCTGGTAGTCCAAATATCTCCAGGACGGATCCTTTTTGGCACATAGTTCCGGAAGGGATATCATTGATGTCGGACCATCCGCTACTCTCAAATCAAGAGTTCTTGACGCTCTTCCCAAGGAGCCAATGGATCGTTAGCTATTCGCAGGGCGCTGACTCGGGCGCAGTAATTCCCAACCGCATAGAGCATCGGCAGTATTCATATCCAGTCGACTGTGCGTAACTTCCGGCGGCGGTGGATCAGAGAGCGCCACGTAAGAGCTATCACTGGCTAGCTTGTGTGGAAACACTGCGATACAGGAGCCGCTGCCCTTTGTTGACGGGTAGCGGATGGCCTCAAAGCCAGCATCGAGGATCAGGCTGGCGAGTATTTGGCTGGGGGCAGGAAGGCCAAATTGAACGGGCATGACACGCCAGTTTCTGACCAGTGTCTCGCTGCGCAAACGCTTTACCGTGCGGATCATGAACACGCCGCTGGCTGGAATTTTGAGCCGGCGTTGGATTTTATGGGCTTCACTCGGCAACTTCATCTTGTTGAGAACCACACACAGCGCGTCGAGGGCGCCGGGTTGATCAAGATCAAAAACCTGTTCTAGGTGACCGTCCAAATAGGTGGCAGAAAAGCTGGAAGTTAGCGCTAATTCTTCGGGTGAAAGCCCATTGACGCGCTCATCTCCACTGAGCTGGAATTTTTCACGAAAGGCCGTTTCGAAGTCTTCGCCGATGTACAGCGCCGGCCATGGCGCGCGCATGGCTTTATCTACATCGCGCCCGATGTTGAATCGTCCACCGTAGTCGGTCAGACTGCCGGCCGCTGACAAGGGGCTGAGTGAGTAGCGATACGTGACAACGCGCGCCCAACGCTTGAAGGATAAGGATGCTGGCGCGACGGATTGCAGCGCTTCCATCATCTCGCCGTACAAGCGCTGTCGCTGGGGCTCGACACCGAAATACAGCAGGTCATTGAGTTCGTCGAGGTCGCCCGATAATCGACGCCACTGATTCAAGTTCTCGGTCGAGAAGCGATCCAGTTCAAGCAGACTGGGACGTGATTCATCGGCCGATACGGTTGGCCGAATAGGTGGCTGTTGCTTCCTTGCCCTGGGCACTCAGCGTGTTCCGTGCGGACTGGTCGTCGCTGGTGCCATCCGTTCCGCCATGGCATTAAGGATGAACTTGCGTAAGCGATCGAATCGACCCAGGCGAACCATGTCCCTGGGGGATATATCGCCTAGCAACGGATTTTTTGCTTTGAACCACAGCGCTGTTTTTACCGCATCACCATCGAAGGCTTGCGCAACGAGATTGCACGTCATGGCGATTTCTTCAAGACGGTCTCGCACGGCGACGGGAATGGCATCGTCATAGCGCACGGACTTCGGCGAAACAGCAGCCACGCGAGAGACGTCCGTTTTTTTAAGGTCCAGCCACTCGGACACTCGTTGCGGCTGAAACTGTGGGCCAAGCCCAAAGCCGAGAACGTCTTTGTCCGGTATGTTGCTGAATAGACTGACTGCGGTCATGGCTACGGCCTCTCGGGTCATGCAGTGTACCACCCCATCCGCCCGGATGGGCACTTTTCAACCGCGTTTCAACCATATTCAAACCACGTTTTAACCACGGCGTCAATGAGGTCGAAATGGCTGTGCGACGGGGACTTGGAGGGGTATATGAGGGCAGCCATCGTGAAAAGGAGGTCACGCAGAGGGTGTGCCGGATTACTTTGGAAGCCCATGGCGCCCCGGCGTCGGCGCTTCTTGAAAGGGAGGCCCCTATTAGGGAGCGCCCTGCGTCATAGTTATCGACAACTATCTTGCAATTGGCGCTTGGGACAATGGCTTACCTGGCGATCCTGGGGCCTGGCCTCTTTGGCACAAAGCTATTGAAGGCAAGCTTGTCGGGTCGCCTAATGATGAAAATCACTAACTGGTTACTGGTCTTGGTGACGCTGGGGACATCCTTGTCGTGTCCGCATTAATGGTATCGCCACAGCAATGCACTCGCGAACAGGCTATTCAAGCAGAGGGAAGTGATCCGAGTTTTCCCCGTTCTATCACCGCGACAAGCATTGCGACGCTTCTTTTTGCGCAGCCATGGAAAGGCGCTTTGCTGATCTCGATGTTGAAAACAAGCAGTGAGCGTTGATGGCCGCATTACACCTCATCCGTGTGTAAAACTGGCCTTGGCAAAGTTGCCACCCTCAAAACTTCGGATCACGGCTTACATGCTCACTGGCCAAAAGGCCGAATATGAACAAGTCGTCAAAGCCGTTATCCGAATAGCAAGCCTCGCGAAGCCGACCTTCGAGCACAAAGCCAGCGCGCGCTGCAACGTGCTGGCTCGGTATATTGCTGGCATGGCATCGCAATTCGACGCGATTGAAACGCAGGTCTTCAAACGCATGGTTCAATAGCTGCGCCAAGGCGCGGCTGACGAGGCCGCGCCCCTGGTAGCGGACATCAATGAAATAGCCCACTGCCGCTTTGCGGTTGTTGGCTTCGATATGGTTTAGCCGGATTCCGCCACAGAGGATGCCGTCCTGGTACAGATGCCAGTCGATTAGCGATCCCTCCGCTATCTGGCGTTCGACCAGATCGAAATGCGCTTGCGCCCGATCCATGGTGATGACTTCGGCAAGCGGTGGTAGATAACGACCGATAGGTTTTATGTTGCGCCGAACCAGTTCGATGAGTGATGGCGCATCGCTTCGTGATGCTGGTTTGGCTTCCAGGCCATTGCCGAGTTCGAAATGCTTCGTCTGCACGCGCGCGATCTCGTCGGCGATAAAGCAGTCAAGTCTAGACTATCGGGGAGTCAAGGCGTTTAGATGGAGGCCCTTGTAGGGCGCTCAGTTGTGCGTGGCGGGGGCTTGGTGTCCCGTCGTAAAGATAAGCGGGTCTACCTTGCCATGTTCTACGCCGGCGCGCGCTCCAGCGGCCGCACACGGCCTACCGTGATAGCCCATCCAAACCTACGTAGACTTGCCTCCATGCCCTTCCAGAGACTCCCATGAACGTTGACTCCCACGCCGCGTCGTCGATCCAGACTTTGCTGGGCGAAGCCGCGCTCGCCTATCAGCAAGGTGATTTTGCGCGTGCTGGCGAGCTTGCGTTGCAGGCAACACGCATGGAGCCGGGTAATGCCGAGGCGCACTACCTCACCGGCCTGGCGTGTCTGGATACCCAGCAGGTGAATCGCGCGCTGGAGCACTTGAACCGGGCGCTTTCGCTTAATCCCAAGAGTGCCGAGTACGCGACGCATTTTGGGCGGGCTTTGGCGCAGGCCCAGCGCTATAGCGAGGCGCTGCAGGTGGCCAATATCGCGTATGCGTTGCCGCCGGCCAGTCCGCTCACGCTGGACGTGCTGGGCTCGGTCTATATGCAATGCAATGCGCACGAGCGCGCGCACGTGTTGTTCCGGCGTGCGGTGGCGTTGGCGCCGGATAACGCGATCTGCCGCTTCAATGCCGCGGTCACGGATACCTTTACCGGCGATTTCGCCGGGGCCGAGCGGCAGTTCGACGCCTGCCTCGCGCGCCAGCCGGATTATTGGCGGGCCTATGGGCTTCGTTCGCGCTTGCGGACGCAAACGGCGGACCGCAACCACGTCGATGCCTTGCAGGCGTTGCTGGTGGCGAACGCGGGCGACGCCGAGGCGCAGATCCATCTGCACAGCGCGCTCGGCAAGGAATACGAAGATCTCGGTGACTACGCCAAGGCGTTTGAACATCTGAGCCTGGGCAAGGCAGCGGCGCGGCGGCGCGTGTCTTACCGGCCGGAGCAGGACAGTGCCATGGTCGATGCGTTGATCAAGGCGTTTCCCGCCGAGATCTCCACCGGGACCGGCTACGGCAGCGATGAGCCGATCTTCATCGTAGGCATGCCGCGTTCGGGTACGACCTTGGTCGAGCGCATTCTCTCCAGCCATCCGGAGGTCTATGCCGCTGGGGAATTGATGAACTTTGGCGCGCAAGTGGAGCGCCTGGCTCCGGCTGATGTTCCGGCGCGGCTGGATCCGGCCTTGATCGCGCAATGCCATCGGCTGGATTGGCAGCGGCTGGGACTGCGCTATGTGGACAGCACGCGCCCGCAAACAGCGGTCAAGCCGCGTTTCATCGACAAGCTCCCGCATAATTTTCTGTATCTGGGGCTGATCGCCAAGGCGCTGCCCAAGGCCAAGCTCATTTGCCTGCGGCGTCATCCGCTGGATACGTGCCTGAGCAATTTCCGCGAAGCGTTTGCGGAGAATTCTTCTTTCCATGGCTACAGTTTCGACCTGCTCGACATTGGCCGTTTCTACGTCCAGTTCGATCGCATGATGGCGCATTGGAACAAGGTCATGCCGGGCCGGGTGCTGCAAGTGGATTACGAAAGCCTGATCGCCGACCAGGCATCCGCCACGCGCACGCTGCTCGCCCACTGCGAACTGGCCTGGCACGATGCCTGCCTGCACTTCGAACGGAACACGTCGGCCGTTGCGACGGCCAGCACGGCGCAAGTGCGAGAACCGATCCATCGCCGGGCCGTTGGCCGCTGGGAACGCTACCGGCCTTGGCTCGGTCCGCTGGAGCAACTGCTGAATCAGGCTGGGATCAAGACGAATACGTAAGCGCTATCTGTCCCTGCGCGTAAGGGCGATCGGCCTGGCGTGGTTCGGCCGCACTTTCGCTATGATCGCCGCTTTGCACGATGGAGAGCCGCCGATGAATGTCCTGGGCAGGATGCTGCGCCACAAGTCCGTGGAGCAATTGCAAGCGGAGGCGGGCCGGCTTGGCGATTTCCGGCGCGTGCTTGGCTTGTGGCAACTCACCGCCATCGGCATCGGCGGCATTATCGGGGTGGGCATCTTCGTGCTGGCCGGGCAGCAGGCGGCGATGAACGCGGGGCCGGCGGTGGCGCTGAGCTTCATCATCGCGGGCCTCGGCAGCGCGTGCGCCGCGCTGTGCTATGCGGAATTCGCCGGGCTGATCCCGGTGACCGGCAGCGCCTACACCTACGGTTACGCGGTGCTGGGCGAATTCGTGGCCTGGATCATCGGCTGGGACCTGTTGCTGGAATACGCGCTGGTGGTCGCGGTGGTGGCGATCGGCTGGTCCGGTTATGTGCAGGTACTGCTCGCCTCGGTCGGCCTGCACTTGCCGGAATGGGCGCAGCAGAGCATGAGCACGCAGACCATGGAGTATTACCTGCAGCGCCTGTTCGGCTTGCACGGCACGCAGGCCATTGCCGGTCCCAGCGACGGCCACCGTTTCAATCTCATCGCCGCGGCGATTTCGCTGCTGGTGGCCGCGTTGCTCACCATGCGCACCGAATGGGGCGCGCGCTTCAATACGCTGGTGGTGACGATCAAGGTGATTGGCGTGCTGCTGGTGGTGGGGGTGGGCGTGTTCTACGTGCATACCGCGAACTGGCAGCCGTTCATTCCGGCGCGCGTGGTCGATGCGCAGGGCGTGGGCCATTTCGGCTGGGCCGGCGTACTGACTGGCGCCAGCGTGGTGTTCTTCGCGGTATTCGGCTACGACACGCTGACCACGGCCGCCGAGGAAGCGAAGCATCCGCAGCGCGATCTGCCGCGCGCGGTGTTGCTGTCGCTGGCAGTGGCGATGGTGCTGTATATCGCGGTGTCGCTGGTGCTGACCGGCATCACCCCTTACAGCCATCTGGGTGGCGATGCATCGGTGTCGGATGCGTTCGAATCGATCGGCCTGCACTGGCTGAGCGTGACCATCGCGGCGGCGGCGGTGATCGGCGTGACCAGCGTGCTGTTCGCCTTCATGCTGGGCGCGGCACGCATCTGGTTTGCGCTGGCGCGCGACGGGTTGCTGCCAGCGTGGTTCGCGCGCATTTCCCCGCGTTTCGGCACGCCGGCGCGGCCGACAGTGATCCTGGGTGTGTTCACCGCGCTGGTATCGGGCTTGCTGCCGATCGGCGAGGTGGCCGAGCTGGTGAACATCGGCACGCTTAGCGCCTTCATCATTATTTGCAGCGCGGTGCTGGTGCTGCGCGTGCGCAAGCCGCAGGTGCCGCGCAGTTTCCGCGCGCCGGCGCTGGGCTTCGTGGCGCCGCTGGGCGTGCTGTTTTCGCTGCTGCTGATTTTTGGCGTGCCGTGGCCGGAGGCCGAGGGCTGGCAGCGCATCGGCGGCCTGCCGTGGATCACCTTCGAGCGTTTCATCCTCTGGATGGCGCTGGGCTGCGTGATCTATTTCGGATACGGCATCCGGCATAGCCGTCTGGAGCATCCGCCGTCGTAATGGCGTGAAACATCTCGCGGCAGCAATCATGACCTCTGGCAGGGGAGTGACGGTGGGGCCTTGGCTCTACCATGCGTCGGTCACCGCCTGATCGGCGGTCATCGTCACCCAGCCGTATTTGCGGGCAGCCGCGCACGGCACCTGCCGGAGTTATCGAGTGAAGTCCCATTCCCTGCGTTTCAGCGTGCTCGCCGCCGCCGTGCTGGCGGCCTGTTGCTTCTCGGCCGGCGCGGCCGCGCAAACCGAAACCGCCGCCGGTGCGCCGGCGCCCGCCGATCAGCCGTATGCGGGCACGCTGACGGTTGACGTGGATCTCACCGACGCGGGCAAGCGCATCTTCCGTTCGCACGAAACCATTCCGGTCAAGCCCGGCGCGTTCACGCTGTTCTATCCGAAGTGGATTCCCGGCGAGCATGCGCCGTCCGGCCCGGTGCAGAACGTTTCCGGTTTGATCATCCGCGCCAACGGCAAGCAACTGCCATGGCGGCGCGATCTGCGCGACATGTTCGCGATCCACCTCGATGTGCCGCAGGGCGTGAGCCAGCTCGACCTGCAATTTGAATTCCTGTCGCCGGGCGATGGCGAAGGCAGCAACTTCGGCGCCAGCGCTTCCGCCTCGCCGGACCTGGTCGACATGGAGTTCAACCAGGTGGCGTTCTATCCGGCCGGCTATTACACGCGGCAGATCCAGATCCAGCCGACCGTGCAGTTGCCGCAGGGCTGGAAATTCGGTACGGCGATGGAGGTGGCCAGCCAGTCCGGCAATACCATCCACTTCAAGCCGCTGAGCTTCAACAATTTCGTCGATTCGCCGCTGATCGCTGGTGCGTATGTCAATCGCGTCGATCTCGCGCCGGGCGAAAGCGTGCCGGTGCACCTCAATGTGGTGGGCGATTCGGCCAAGGATGTGACGCTCACCGACAAGCAACTCCAGCAGCAGCGCAACGTAGTCAAGCAGACCAACCTGCTGTTCGGTGCGCACCACTACAACCACTACGATTTCCTGCTGACGCTGTCCGATCACACCGGCCACTTCGGCCTGGAGCATCATCAATCCAGCGACGATCGCCTGCCGGCCGATTTCTTTACCGACGACGACATGCACCTGGTTGCGGCCAGCCTGATGCCGCACGAATTCGTGCATTCGTGGAACGGCAAATTCCGCCGTCCGGCGGATTTGTGGACGCCCAACTTCAACGTGCCCATGCAGGACGACCTGCTGTGGGTGTATGAGGGCCTTACCGATTATTGGTGCGGCATCCTCACCGCGCGCGCCGGTTTGTGGACGCCGGAGCAGTACCGCGATTCGATCGCCAACATCGCCGGCGAGATGACCTACCGCACCGGCCGCGCGTGGCGCTCGCTGCAGGACACCGCCGACGCCGCGCCGCTTACCTATTACGGCTCGCAGAGCTGGATCAACTGGATCCGCGATACGGACTTCTATCCGGAAGGCCAGCTATTGTGGCTGGACGTCGATACCAAGATCCGCGACCTCAGCGGCGGCAAGCGCTCGCTGGATGATTTTGCGCACGCTTTCTATGGCATGGACAACGGCAGCTACGTCACCAAGACCTACAGCTTCGACGACGTCGTCCGCACGCTCAACCAGGTACAGCCGTTCGATTGGGCCACGTTCCTGCATGATCGCCTGGATTACACCGGTCCGACATTGCCCGAGCACGGCATCGAGCGCGGCGGCTGGAAGCTGGTATTCAACGACACGCCCAATGCCGAGGAAAAAGCCTACGAGAACCTGCGCCACGGCGCCAACCTCGCCTATTCGATGGGCCTGGTCGTCAACCAGAGCGGCCACATCAGTGACGTGCAATGGAATGGCCCGTCGTTCCAGGCCGGCCTGGTGCCGGGCCTGACCATCGTCGCCGTCAACGGCCGCGACTTCTCCACCGACGCATTGAAGGACGCGGTCACCGCCGCCAAGACGTCGCAGGCGCCGATCGAACTGCTGGTGAAGAACGTCGACGTGTACAGCACGGTGAAAGTGGATTACCACGGCGGTTTGCGCTATCCGCACTTGGTTCGCGCTGATGGCAAGGACCTGATCGGGGCGATCGTCGCGCCGCGGAAGTAGGCGACGGGCTGACATTCCAATCCGCGCCGCGGATAGTGACCATCACCCTCTCCCCTTCGGGAGAGGGTCGGGGTGAGGGGTGGCTCTTGCGATGGAGAAAACCGGAGCGAGTTTTTGCTGTGGTCCTGGCGCAAGATTGTCCCCTCATCCCGGCCTTCTCCCCGGAGGGGAGAAGGGGTAAAGGCGGCGCCCGTTTCTGCATCAAGTTTCCGTCCTCGACGACCAATCCGCGCTGCGGATAGTGACCATCGCCCTCTCCCCTTCGGGAGAGGGTCGGGTGAGGGGCGGCTCTTGCGATGGAGAAAACCGAAGCGAGTTTTTGCTGTGGTCCTGGCGCAAGATTGTCCCCTCATCCCGGCCTTCTCCCCGGAGGGGAGAAGGGGTAAAGGCGGCGCCCGTTTCTGCATCAAGCTCCAGCCCTCGACGCCGATATATCACCTTATGAAGAGGGATGAAGCGGCGCGTCGGGGACAACCATGAGTGGATTCTGGAAACGGCTGTTTGTGCGCGAGGTGCCAGCGCAGCGTCCGCGTCTTGGCATAGTCCTGCCGTGGCCGGAGCCAAGTGTGCCCCAGGAACAAGCGGTGGCGCTGAGCAGTGCCGATATCCAGGATTGGTTCTACCGCCTCGTGCTTGGCATGCCCGGTTCCGACGTCACTGACCTGCGGCCGCCCGAGCAGGTGATGCTCAAGCGGCTCGACGAGTTGTGCGGTGGCGATCGTTTCGACATCACCAGCCTGCCGCGCCTGCCGGAAGTGCTGCCGCAGTTGTTGCGCCTGCTCAAGAGCGAAAATTCCGACGGCACCAAAGTCTCCAAGCTGATTGGCCGCGATCCGGTGCTGGTGGGCGAGGTGATGCGCGTCAGCCGCAGTGCGCATTACCGCACCGCCCGGCCGATTTCGAGCCTGCAGCATGCGGTGGTGTTGCTCGGCTACGATGGCCTGCGCCAGATGGTGGCGCAGCATGTGATGAAGCCGATCCTGCAGGCGAGCGCGGGCATGCTCGGTCACGCCGCCGGCCAGCGCCTGTGGGACCACGCGGAACGCTGCGCGCATGCCAGCATGTATCTGGCCAAAGGGCATGGCGATCCGTTCGAGGCGTACCTCGCCGGCGTCGTCTGCAACGCCGGCGTGGGCGCGATGATCCGCGTGCTGGACCAGGAAGCACCGCCGACGCTGGGCGTATTCAGCCGTGCATTTTTGAACGGTTATGTCGGCATGGCCCATCACCTCTCGCTGCGCGCGGCGCGACATTGGGAATTGCCGCCGAACGTGATCGAAGCTTTGCGCGAGCGGCTGGAAATCCGCGCGCGCCCGGTGACCACCGAACTGGGAAACGCAGTGCTTGCCGCCGACCACCTGGCGATGATCCAGATGTTGGCCGAGAACCATGTGATCGACCGCGGCACTCCGCCGGCGCCAAGCCGCGTGGATCGTTTGCCCGACGTGCTGGTGGAAAGAGCGCAGCAGGAGTTGCGGCGGGTGTTCCGGCAATCGGAAGGCTATGTCGGTTGAGTGGAAGGATGCCGGCGCGCGTTGCTGGCAGCACTTCCTTCAGGGATGAGGAGCAAAGCAGAACGGGACATTCGACCGTTTCCCTCTTTTCTTCCTGAAGAGACTGGTCATGATTTGACTGGACACACTCTTGTGCGCCGGACGTTTCGGCCTGAGTGTTTCATCGCACAGCCGCACAGTGACGCAAGCTTGGCCCCTCACCCCGGCCCTCTCCCCGAAGGGGAGAGGGTGACGGTCAAGCCGAGGCACGCTGCAACAACGCTGCATGAGCACATGCTTTGCTCCCTCTCCCCTTCGGGGAGAGGGCTGGGGTGAGGGGCCAAGGCTTGCCTGACATTCCTGCGCGCCGGGTGGTGCGGCTTGAATGTTTCATCGCGCAGTCATGCGGCGATGCAAGGTTGGCCCCCCGCCCCGACCCTCTTTCCGAAGGGGAGGGGAACAGACCGGATTTACCTCAGCTCGTGCGCTGCTCGGCAAACGAATACACCTGGTCGGCCCATTGCGTCGCCGCGTAATAGGCGCCGGCCATCTTGCGGATGTTCTGCGGCTGCATTTGCGCTGCCTGCAGTTCGCCCGCTTCCCATGCGTAGATCTGGCTGAGCAGCGGCGCGAACGGTCCGCGATCCTCCACCAATGCATCGCGGATTTCCGGGGCGAGCGGCAAATGGCTCAACACGAATTCCATCGGCGCGCACAGCAGCGTGTCCAGCAGCGACAGCAGGCCGGCCATGAACGCCATCTCCTGCTGTTCGGCGGGCATGCCGTGCGCGAGTTTTTCGCACATATGCGCGCGGATCAGCGCGGTGCGCAGCAATTCTGGCGGACGATCATCCATGCTGCTGAGCGACATGGTATGGATCCAGTTGCGCATGCGCGCAACGCCGAAGAAGATCGCCGCCTGCTGGATGGATTTGAGCTGGCGCGGCAATGAGAAATAAGCGGAGTTGACGCAGCCGAGCAGCTTGTAGCTGAGTACGGCATCGTCGCGGATGATTTCACCCAGTTCCACGGGACCGGCGCTGCTTTCCTGCAAGGCGCCCATCAGGCGCAGCAGGCTGAGGCGGTTGGGCGTCAGCACCGGCACTTCGATCTGTTGCGGCACGAGCAGGTAGCGGCCCTGGATCGCCTGGAACGGCAGGCTCTTGCAGCGCCCGTAGGTGATGTGGTCGTCGACGTTGCCGGCGATGACGCTCAGCCCGCGTTCGTACAGTCGCTTGCAGCGTTCGGCCAGCGTCTCGTCGTCGAGCGCCTTGGCATCGATGCGTACATAGCGCGCCAACCGCAGCAAGGGTTCCAGCGCACCGAAGGAGTCGCTTGCGTCCGGATCGGCGTCGCCCAGGTCGAGCAGCAGCGGGCAGTTGCGCAATGCGAGTTGTTGCAGGCGTTGCAGCACGGCGGCATCGCGCACATGGATCGGATGCACGATCACGCCCAGGCGCGGCACGTGCGCAAGAATGTCGGTTTGTTCCAGCAGCAACTGGCGCGGCAAGCGCATGAACGCGCGATTGCCGCGTACCAGCCGGGTAATCGCCCCATCGGTAATGCCGGAGAGAATACTTCCGGCCAGCGTGGTGTCGGCGTCGGTGCCCGCGCCCTGGCGGTAGAACACGAGCTCGTAGGCGAACAGCTCTTCCTCGCGATCCAGCATCGGGCTGCGCACCACCGGCAGCAGCATGTCGCTGAGTGGGGAGGCGTCGTTACTCGCCGCCTTGGCTGGAATCGCTGTACTCGTCGTCATGGCATCGATACCGGGTAGGGGTGAGCGACTACGTGTTTTTTTCTCCCGCCGGGGACGGGGGAGTCTTGCAAATCAGGCTTGCGCCAGCGGTACCGAGCGCGTGTTTCCCTGGAACGCGCCGCTCTGGCTGTACGTGCCGGCTTGCGCATCGTTGCCGGTGAGCACCGACAGCGCGCGCCGCACTTGCGTCAGGCGCTGTCCCACCAGGGCGCCGTTGTGCTGGTTCTTGTCGCGACAGGTGGCGAGCGAGGTAAGCAGCGCGCGCCACATCGGTTCGACCTGCTGCGCCGCGTCGGCGGAAAGGCTGCTCAGGTGCAGGCGCTCCACGTCGAGTTGCTCGAGCCTGCGCATCAGCATCTGCTTGGCCTCGCCGGCGCGGTTGAGCGCCTTGGCGTCGGCGCAGTTGAGCGCGTCGCGCTCCTCGTCCAGGATCGCGATCAGCTGCGCGGTAGTCGCGCTCATCTCATCCAGGACGGTGCGCAAGGTGGCACCGAGTTCGGCCTGCAGGTTCGGGCTCATGGCATGGGTTACTTCGTGCCGCTGATCTGGCTTTCCATCGAGACGAGGCTATTGGCGATGGCGTTCGGGTCGACCTTGTAGGTGCCTTCGGACAGCGACTTCCTGATCTGCTCGACCTTGGCCGTATCGACCGGGCTGTCGGTGCTGCTGGCCTGTTGCAGCGCGCGGGCCGAATCGGTCAGCTTTACGCTGTCGCTCGAGACAGCTACCGACGCGGTGGTGCCGGACGCGGTCGCCGACGAGGTGCTGGTGCTGGTGTCCGTATTGCTGTTCGCAAGGGGAATCTGCGGCAAGCCGTTGGACGAAATAGTGGTGTTCATGGCGTTGGGATTCTCTCGTTCGATGAGCCCTGCAAAGGGGTATCGGCATCCCCCGGGAAAACTTTAAGCCTGCCGAGCACCTCAGTATGTCCGGTCGTGACGCCTCAGGGCAGTGCCTGCACCTGCCCTGCGCCGACCACGACCCCGTCGATGATCCGCCCGGAATTGCCATTGCGTACCCGCAGCCGCGTGCCGGTGTCGCCGCCGTCCAGCGCCATGCCGGAGGTGCGCACCTGGATACCGTCCAACTGGGCGATCAACTGCACTTGTTCGCCGGCTTGTACCGTCTGGCGCCCGTTTAGCTGGCCCGGCTCCAGCACCACCCCGGCGATCAGCGGCCGGGCCAGCGAATGGCCCAGGATCTGGTCGAGGCTGTCTATGTAGCCATAGCCCAGCCGGGCCACGTCGCGTTCCTCGGTGTGCACGTCGGCGGGGCCGATGTTGTCGCCGCGCGCCAGCGGCCGGCTGGTCACCAGCACCTGGCGGAAAACCTGCATCTGCACGGGCACCTCGATCGTCCAGCCCGGCGTACCGGCGCAGCTGACCGCGACGGCCACGCGCGAGGGCGTGCCCTCGCGCAGCGGCAAGCGCGTCTGCAGCGGATGCGTGCAGGCGGCGAGGTGCCAGCGCGGATTCAGTCGCGTCGGCACGATCACCACCCGGCTGCCGGCCGTGCCGTATTGCGCACGCACCGCCTGTTCGGCGGCCGCGCGCAGGTCGGTGGATGTCGTGGTATTGGCCGTGCCGGCCAGCGTGGGGCCGGCGATGCCCAGCAGGGCAAGCAGCATCAGGCCCCTGCGGGCGAGTACCGGAGCGCCAGCGACGCGGCGCTGGCGTGAAGCGCTGCGATCCCGTGCCGGCCTGCCGCTGCGGACAGCGCCGAGGTTATGCGTCGCATCGGCATGGGCTCGGCAAGGCGTCATGACTGGCCGTCGGAAAGGATCGTCGCCAACTGGCTGTTAATGGTCTCGCGTTCGCTTTCCAGCTTGCCGGACAACTGCGCGGCTTGTTCGAACTGGCCGTTGCCGAGCAGTTCGAGGAAGGCTTCGCCCTGCTCGCGCAGGCGCGCGGCCGATTGATGCAGGCTCGCGCTGGAAGGGTGATGGCCGTGGCGGGAGGTAAGGCGCTCCAGGCTGCGCCGGAGTACGTCGGTATCGAACCAGCGACGATCGAGCGAAGTCGGTTCTTGCAAGGCCAGTTCCATGCTTTGGCGCAGGCCGGTGACCGATTCGCGCACGGTCAGGCTGAGGCTGGCGGTGTCGCTGCCGCTTTCGCCTTCCAGCCAGCTCAGGCACAGGCGATGGGCCAGCGCGGCCGCGCGGCCGAGCGCTTCGCCATGGCGGCGCGCTTCATACGCGCGACGTTGCAGGGCGCCCAGCGTGGCCTTCATGGTGGTGGCGCGCACTTGCGCCGCGTCTTGCGTTTCGCGCAAGGCGCGCAGCCGTTCCACCGTGCCCTGCAAGGCCGTGCCGCCCTGTTGCAGCGAGCGTTCGGTTTCGCCAACGCCGCCCTGCGCGCGCTCCAGGCGCTGCAGGCTGAGCTGCACATTGCCGTTCATCTGCAACGAAAATTCGCCGATCGAGCTGGTCACGCTCTCGATTTCCGCGGTGGCTTGCGTGGTTTTTTCCGCCAGCTGCTTCACTTCGTCGGCGACGACCGCGAAGCCGCGGCCGGCATCGCCCGCGCGCGCCGCTTCGATCGCGGCGTTCAGTGCGACGAGATTGGTCTGGTGCGCAATGTCCTGCACGCTGGTGGTCAATGCGCGGATCTGCGCCACCTGTTCGGTGAGCAGGCTCTGGCTCTGGTTCATGGCCGACAGCGCACTGCGCAGCAGGCGCAGCTGGCCGTTCATTTCGCTCACGCTGGCCGCGCTTTGCTCGCCGGCCTTCGAAGCCTGGTCGATACCGCCCTGCGCTTGCTGCAGCAGTGTCGACATCCCGGCGCTGTGGTCCGTCAACTGGCCGACACTGTCGCGGCCTTCGCCGATCGATTGTTCCAGTGCGGACTGCTCGCGGTGCAGTGTCTGCGAATGGGCCAGCACCAGTCCCTGCTGTTCCAGCGATTGCAGGGCCACCGCCGCCGGCGCACGCGGCGCCAGCCGGGCGAACAGCGGCGCGAGCAACCCCGCTGCCGCCGGGTGTTTGCGGCACAACGTCGCCAGCTCCGCGTCGTTTCCGGCGAGGGCGGCTTGGACCAGGGCGGCCACGTGCTGGCTGCGGATCAGACTCATAGATAAAGCCATTCCATTCATGGGTTCCCTAACATCGGCGGGAAACGCTGGAAGTTGAGGAAGCAAGGGGTATGCCACGACCGCATCGGCAGCGCGGGAGCGCGTGTCCGCTCAAGCTCGCGGCGGGCGGGTCGATAACCACCCACCAAGCCCTCACGAAAGCCGATGACGCACGAGGAACAAGCATGAGCGGTGCAGCCCTGCTGGACAGCGTGGAGAACCACACCCGGCTGGCCGGTCACAACCGCGTGGCGATGTTGCTGTTTCGCCTGGGCGACACGCAGCTGTTTGGCCTGAACGTGTTCAAGGTGCGCGAGGTATTGCGCAAGCCGCCGCTGGAAAAATTGCCAGGCATGCATGAACTGCTGGCAGGCAGCTTCGATTATCGCGGCAAGACCATTCCGGTGATCGACCTCGCCGCGGCGCTAGGCTATCCGCCGCTCGAAGGCGTCGATACGGCACACTTGCTGGTTACCGAATTCAGCCGCTCGATGCAGGGTTTCCTGGTGGCGGATTTCCAGCGCATCGTGCATTGCCGTGGCGAGTCGCTCGAAGCGCCGTCCAGCACACTCGGCTTCGGTGGCCGGGTCAGCGCGGTGAGCCGGATCGACGGCCAGTTGATGGCGGTGGTCGATGTGGAGCACGTGCTGGCCAGCATCGACGGCGCGCCGGCCGAGATCTCCCACCGCATCCAGCAGCAGGCCGAACAGCGGCATGTGAACTCGCGCCGCGTCATGGTGGTGGACGATTCGAGCGTGGCGCGCCAGCGCATCGTCAATCTGCTGGGGCAGATGGGCATTGAATGCCTGATCGCGCAGGACGGCCAGGAGGCGCTCGATCTGCTCCAGCGCCTGGCCGCCGGCGACGAGGAACAGGTTGCGCTGGTGCTTTCGGATATCGAGATGCCGTGCCTGGATGGCTATGCGTTGACGCGCGCCATCCGCGATACGCCAGGGCTGCGCGGCTTGAAAGTGTTGCTGCACAGTTCGCTCAGCGGTGTCTTCAACGAGACGCTGGTGCGCGATGTCGGCGCGGATCGTTTCATCGCCAAGTTCCAGCCGGAGCTGCTCGCCAAGACCGTGCTGGAACTGATGACCGGGGAGACGTCAACAAATTGACAGCGCCACATTTCCATGCACGAAAAGGGTGCCTTCATTAAGGTGCGCCAAAATTTCGCACGCTCTTGGGGGATGGCCGTGATGGCCGGACACCAGTCGGAAATCCGTCCCGCCGCGCCGATATAACGTCACCGCTCCGCGTCGCGCCGGGGCCGATACCCGCAAAATGGCCGTCCCATGCGGCTTGCGCCATGCCGCGTGCGCGTGGCATGCAACTTGCTCGATGACCTGCAAGCAGTGATCGCTGCGGGGAATCCGTCATGAGCAATACTCTGGACAACGTCTTCGGTTTGAGCAGCCAGGCCCTGGGTCTGTGGCAGCGCCGTTCCGAAGTGCTCGCCTCCAATATCGCCAATGCCGACACGCCGAACTACCAGGCGCGCGACATCGATTTTCACCAGGCGTTGCAACAAGCCAGCGGCGAATCACAGACCCTGGCGTTGAGCACGCCCAGCGCCGGCCAGCTCGATCCGGCCACGCAGTCGACCGACTCGCTGAAATACCGCGTGCCGCTGCAACCGAGCATGGACGGCAACACCGTCGATACGCAGGTGGAGCAAGCCTCGTTCGCCAGCAACATGGTGCATTACCAGGCCAGCCTCAGCTTCATCAATAGCGCGATCCAGAGCCTGCGCCTGGCCATCAACGGCGGAGGACAAAGCTGATGTCGCTGATGAAGATCTTCGATACCGCCGGCTCCGGCATGGCCGCCGAATCGCTGCGGCTCAACACCGTCGCCAGCAACCTGGCCAACGCCGACAGCGTCAGCAACAGCCCCGATTCGGCTTACAAGGCGAAAGAGCTGCTGTTCGCGCCCACCCAGGAAAGCGATGCCGCATTCGGTGCGCAGGGCGAAGGCGAAGGCAATGCCGGCGTGCGCATGGTGGGCGTGACCGAAAGCCAGCAACCGGTCGAAACCCATTACGAACCCGGCAATCCGATGGCCGACGCGAACGGTTACGTGTACGGCAGCAACGTCAATCCGATCGATGAACTGGTGAACATGATTTCCGCGTCCCGTTCGTACCAGAACAATGTCGAAGTGATGAATACCACCAAGCAGCTGATGATCAAGACCATCGATCTGGGCAGCTGATCCAAGGAATCATTCCATGTCCGCCGTCATTGGCAGTACCAGCAGTTATTCGACCTCAGGCCTGAGCCTCACCGGCAGCACGGTGACCAACACGCCGACCGGCTCGACCATGACCCAGTCCGACTTTTTGCAACTGCTGACCACGCAGTTGCAGGACCAGGATCCAACGCAGCCGATGGACAACTCGCAGATGGCGTCCGAGCTGGCGCAGTTCGCGACGTTGTCCTCGACTCAGGATATCGACACCAACCTGCAGACCTTGAGCAGCAATCTAAGCACAGGCATGCAGACCTCGCAGGTGCTCAGCGCCTCCAACCTGGTCGGCAAGCAGGTGCTGGTGCCGTCCAGCACGCTCGATTACAGCGGCAGTGCCGCCACCGGCGGCGTGAATGTCACCACGGCCGGCGACGTGGTGGTCACCATCAAGGACAGCAACGGCAACACCGTCAACACCATCGACCTGGGCACGCAGCAAACCGGGCTGGCGCCGTTCAGCTGGAACGGTACCGACAGCAACGGCAACACGGTGGCCAACGGCACCTACAGCATCTCGGCCAACAGCGGCGGCAGCAGCACGGCGATGACCACGTATGCGTCCGGCTCGGTCACCGGCGTTGGCTACGGCGGCACCACCACCGGTACCTATTTGCAAGTGGCAGGCATCGGCGGCGTGCCGCTGAGCCAGGTTGCGCAGATCAACTGACGACGGCAGGCAACGTCCACCGTCATAGCATTCAGAGGAATACAGCATGGCTCTCAATCAGGCGCTTAGTGGCATCAACGCGGCCCAGGCCGATCTCAACGTTATCTCCAACAACATCGCCAACGCGGGTACGGTCGGCTTCAAGGGCTCGGCTGCGCAATTCGCCGAGGTCTATGCCGTGACCGGTCTCAACCTCAGTTCCGTGGCGGTCGGCAGCGGCGCCAATCTGACCGACGTGCAGCAGCAGTTCGCGCAAGGCGATCTGGAAACCACCAATGGCAGCCTGGACATGGCGATCAGCGGCAATGGTTTCTTCATCGTCAATAGCGGCAGCGGCGACCAATACACTCGCGACGGTTCGTTCCACGAAGACGCGAACGGCAACGTGGTCACCGCTTCGGGCGCCAACCTGCAGGTGTATCCGCCCAATGCCGCCGGCGGCTTCAACACCAGCACGCTCACCAACCTGCAGTTGAATACCGCGCAGAGTGCGGCCACGCCGACCAGCACCATATCCATCAGCTCCAATCTTCCGGCCGGCGCGTCGCTGCCGGTCGACACGACGTTCAGCCCCACCGACACCAACAGCTACAACAATGCCTCGTCCCTGACCGTTTACGACTCGCAGGGCGGTTCGCACTCGGCCACGGTGTATTACGTCAAGACCGGCAACAACACCTGGAACGCCAATCTTTATATCGACGGCAACAGCGCCGGCACCGCCGCGCTGACCTTCAATAGCGCCGGCGCGCTGACCTCGCCGGCCAACGGCAATCTCAGCTTCACGCCGACGCAGCCGACCAATGGCGCCACCTTGCCGACACCGATGACGGTGAACGTGAGCAACACCACCCAGTTTGGCACCGCGTATGCGCCGGGCACGATCAACCAGAACGGCTACGAGGCCGGCGTGCTGGAGAACGTGGAAATCGGCACCGACGGCACCGTCACGGCGGTCTACTCCAACAACCAGACCACCCAGCTCGGCCAGATCGCGGTCGCCAACTTCGCCAACCTGCAAGGTTTGCAGCAAGTCGGCAACAACAACTGGGTGGCGACGCAGGCGTCCGGCACCGCGGTGCTGGGTTCGGCGAGCACGGGCCAGTATGGCGATATCGAACAAGGCCAGCTGGAAACGTCCAACACCTCCGATACCACCGCGCAGCTGGTCGACATGATCCAGGCACAGCAGAACTACCAGGCGAACTCGCAGATGCTCGGCACCGTGAGCTCGCTGGACCAGGCGCTGTTCCAGGCGGTTGACCGCAGCTAAGCAACGCCATCAGGACTGACCCATGGATCGTTCCGTCTACATCGCGATGACCGGCGCCACGCAGACCATGCGTGCGCAGGATGCCGTCAGCCACAACCTGGCCAACGCATCCACCGTCGGCTTCAAGAGCGAGCTCAGCGCGTTCCAAAGCGTGCCGGTGCTCGGCGCGGGCGCCAACACGCGCATCAATGCCGTGGCGCAGGGCGAAGGGCAGGACGATACGCAAGGTTCGATCCAGCATACCGGCCGCTCGCTCGATGTCGCGGTGAACGGACCGGGCTGGATCGCCGTGCAGGCCGCCGACGGCAGCGAGGCGTACACGCGCGCCGGCAACCTGCAGCTGGATGCCGACGGCAATCTGACTGACAGCCGTGGCAATCCGGTGATGGGCGCGGGCGGTCCGATCACCATTCCCGACAGCTCGCAAATCAGCATCGGCAAGGACGGCACCATTTCCACCGTGCCGATGGGGCAGGGGCCCGACACCATCGCGGCAGTGGGCCAGCTCAAATTGGTCAATCCCGATCCGACCCAGATGGCGGAAGGATCGGATGGCCTGATGCATATGAACGACGGCAGCACCGCCGATGCCGATCCCACGGTCACGGTGACCTCCGGCGCGCTGGAAGCCAGCAACGTCAATCCATCGTCGGAGCTGGTGAAAATGATTTCGCTCTCGCGTCAATACGAAATGCAGGTGCGTTCGATCAAGACCGCCGAAGACGACGCGGACGACAGCAGCAAGCTGTTGCAGACGAGCTGAGAGATAGAGCCATGACCCGTTCTCTTGCAGCACGCACGACGCCCTCTCCCCTCCGGGGAGAGGGCTGGGGTGAGGGGACAACCTCGCCACGGCACTCACGCGAAGCAGCTTTTGAAGAAGGCCATTCGCCAGCGCAGCCCTTCACCTCGCTCCTCTTCCCAGTGGGAAGCGGAGGAAAAGCGCCAACGCTTCGCTTCACTCATTCGGAATAAGCCCATGTTCTCGTCACTCTGGATCGCCAAGACCGGCCTTGATGCGCAACAGACGCAGATGGACGTGATCTCCAACAACCTGGCCAACGCCAGCACTACCGGCTTCAAGGCCTCGCGTGCGTCGTTCCAGGACCTCATGTACCAGAACGAAGGCCAGCCCGGCAGCCAGACCACCGAGCAGACCGAGGCGCCGTCGGGCCTGTTGCTCGGCACCGGCGTGAAAGTCGTCGGCAGCGAAAAATTGTTCACCCAGGGCGCGGTCACGCAGACCGGCAATTCGCTGGACGTGGCGATCCAGGGCAACGGCTTCATCCAGGTCAGCCTGCCCGATGGCACCGTTGCCTACACGCGCGACGGTTCGCTGCACGAAGATTCCACCGGCCAGCTGGTGACCGCCGACGGTTATCCGCTGGTGCCGTCGATCACGCTGCCGGCCAACATCAACAGCGTGACCATCGGCACCGATGGCACGGTGAGCGCCACCAGCAACGGTTCCACCACGCCCACGCAGATCGGCGTGATGCAGCTGGCCAACTTCGTCAATCCCGCCGGCCTCGAACCGATGGGACAGAACCTTTATCTGGAAACCGAATCCAGCGGCACGGCCCAGACCGGGCAACCGAGCATCAACGGCATGGGATCGCTCGCGCAAGGCTCGCTGGAATCGTCCAACACCAACGTGGTGGCGGAGATGGTCAACATGATCGAGGCGCAACGCACCTACGAGATGAATTCCAAGTCGATCAGTGCCGTGGACGACATGTTGCAGTTCGTCATCAACAAGACCTGAGTACCGCCGTCATGTCGTATCCCTCCGTGTATGCACGCCTGGTTTCCGCTTCGCTGCTGGTGGCGGCGCTCGCCGGTTGCGCCGGCATGCAGCAGCGCCAGAAGCAGGAAGACGCCGAATGGGCCGCCACCGCGCCGGTGGAGAAAACCGCGCCGCCGCCGGCCGACGGTTCGATCTACCACGACATGCAGAACCTGGAGCTGTTCAACGATCCGCGCGCGCATCGCATCGGCGACATCCTGACCATCAACCTGGTCGAGGCGATGCAGGCGAGCAAGAAATCGGAAACCACTACCGCCAAGACCGACAAGGTGAATGTCGGCGCGCCGGAAATCCTCGGCCATTCGTTGAGCGTGGGCGGCGGCGCCGCGGCCAATTCCGCGCTCAATACGGCCAACAGCTTCGATGGTTCGGGCAGCAGCACGCAGAGCAACCAGCTCACCGGCGAGTTCACCGTCACGGTGGCGCAGCGCCTTTCCAACGGCAACCTGATGGTGCGCGGCGAGAAGTGGCTGACCATCAACCAGGGCCAGGAACTGATCCGTCTGTCCGGCATCGTGCGTCCGGAAGATATCGAGCAGGACAACTCCGTCGATTCCACCCGCGTGGCCGACGCGCGCATTACCTACACCGGCCGCGGCACGCTGGACCAGGCCAATACGCAGGGCTGGCTGGCGAAGTTCTTCAATTCCAAGTGGATGCCGTTCTGACGCTCTTCTCCCTCTCCCCTGGGGAGAGGGTTGGGGTGAGGGGACAACCTCGCGAAAGAACCCAACCTGACATACACACATGAACATCAACATCCGCAACCCTAGTGGGCATTCTGGCAAGGGCAGCCCCTCACCCCAGCGCTCTCCCCGCAGGGGAGGGGGAGTAGCTCTCGTTGCAGTGCTGATCGCGCTACTGGTTTTCACTCCCTCCGCCCACGCCGACAAGATCCGCGACCTGGTGCAAGTCGCCGGCGTGCGCAGCAATCAGCTGGTCGGTTACGGCCTGGTGGTGGGCCTGGACGGCACCGGCGACCAGACCACGCAGGCGCCGTTCACCACGCAGAGCCTGGAGAACATGCTCAAGCAGTTCGGCGTGTCGATTCCGGCTACCGGGATCCAGCCGCAGTTGAAAGACGTGGCGGCGGTGACGATCACCGCCGAGCTGCCGCCGTTCGCCAAGCCGGGCCAGAGCATCGACGTGACGGTGGCCTCGATCGGCAATGCCAAGAGCATCCGCGGCGGCGAGCTGCTGATGACGCCGTTGCGTGGCGCGGACGGCAATGTCTATGCGGTAGCGCAGGGCAGCGTGGTCGTCGGCGGCGTCAGTGCGTCGGGCCGCAGCGGTTCCAGCGTGCAGATCAATATCTCGGCCAGCGGCCGCATTCCCAACGGCGCTTCGGTTGAACGGACGGTGCCCAACTCGTTCGAGCGTGGCGGCGACCTGGTACTGAACTTGAATACCGCCGACTACGTCACCGCCAACCGCGTGGTCGAGGCCATCAATCATCTCTACGGCGCGGGCACCGCGCATGCGCTCGACGGCGGCTCCATTGCCGTGCGCGGGCCGGTCGATCCCGGCGAAAAAGTGGCCTGGCTCGGCGCGATCGAATCGCTCGACGTCACGCCCGGCGATGCGCCGGCGCGCGTGATCGTCAATTCGCGCACCGGCACGGTCGTGATCGGCTCGGACGTGCGCGTGAGCGCGGCGGCGGTGGCGCACGGCTCGATCCAGGTCACCATCACCGAACAGCCGCAGGTCAGCCAGCCAGGAGCGTTTAGCAACGGGCAGACCGTGGTGGTTCCCAACAGTTCGGTATCGATCAACCAGCAAGGCGGGCATATGTTCAAGTTCGGGCCCGGCGTGAGCCTGGATTCCATCGTGCGCGCGGTGAACCAGGTCGGCGCTACGCCCACCGACCTGATCTCCATCCTCGAAGCGCTCAAGCAGGCCGGCGCCTTGCATGCGGACCTGGTGGTGATATGAGCGCCTGCTTGCAGCCCATGCGCCGCCCGCGCTGCGCCGACTCCGCCAGCAGGCCCGGCCATGGCTGATCTGGGCAACGCCGCGGCGCAAAGCTTGAGTACCTGGACCGACCTGTCCGGGTTCAGTGCCTTGCGTCATCAGGCTGAGACCGATAGCGGCGCCACGCTGCCGGCGGTAGCCAGGCAGTTTGAGTCGATGTTCACCGAAATGCTGCTGAAGTCGATGCGTGATGCGAACTTCGGCGACCCGCTGTTCGAAAGCCAGGCGGGCGACGAGTGGCAAGACATGTACGACCAGCAGTTGTCGCTCAACCTGTCGCAACACGGCAAGGGCCTGGGTATCGCGGACATGCTGGTGCGCCAGCTGGGTGGCCACGAAAACCACGGCGATAAATCAGGACAGGTCGATCCGGCGGCGACAGGGCTCGTCGACGACTGGAAACAACGCTTGTATCAAGTGGCTGACGCTACCCGTTCGGCCGGCCGCGCCGCCATGGCATGGCTGCCGGACGATGCCGAAGCGTTCGTGCGTGAACTCGCGCCGCAGGCCAGCATCGTGGCGAAGGAACTGGGCCTGTCGCTGCGCACCGTGCTGGCGCAGGCTGCGCTGGAAACGCAATGGGGCAAGCATATGCCCACGCATCCGGACGGCAGCAGCAGCTTCAACCTGTTCGGCATCAAGGCCGGCGGCAGCTGGGGCGGTTCGCGCGTGAACGTACCCACGGTGGAATACGAAGGCGGCATCGCGGTACGCAAGCAGGCGCAATTCCGTTCCTACAAATCCATCGCCGATTCGCTGGCCGACTACGCCGACCTGATCGGCAAGGATCCGCGCTACACGCAAGCGCGCGGCCACGGCGACGATGTGCTCGGCTATGCCCGCGCGCTGATCGAAGGCGGTTACGCCACCGATCCGGACTACGCGGGCAAAGTGGCAGCCATTGCCAACAGTTCCATGATGCGCAACGCGCTGAGCGCGCTCAAGAACGCCGACCCGGTGCCGACACCATGAGAGAAAACGCTGCTCGCCTGCATAAGGCAACGCTGCCTTCCCCGGACGCGGGGAAGCGTCGGGAGGCGTGTGCGTCCGCCTGCACCCCGATGCGGGCGGGCACCTTCTTTCCGACCTTCCGCGCCCACTGATCCTGAGGAACGCTTCATGTCCAGCATGCTCAACATCGGCATTACCGGCTTGAATGCCGCGCAGGTCGCGCTCAGCACGGTCAGCAACAACATCGCCAACGCCAGCACCAGCGGCTACAGCGAGGAAAGCGCGCTGCAGGTGGAAAGCATCGGCCAGAGCAACGGCGCCTACACCATCGGCAGCGGCGTGAACGTGGTGGCAGTGCAGCGCGCCTATAGCCAATATCTCACCAGCGCGTTGTGGAGCAGCAACAGCGGCCTGCAAAGCGCCACCACCGCCAACACGCTCACCAGCACGCTCAATAGCCTGCTGAGCAACAGCGGCAACCTGCAGACCGCGCTGGACAATTTCTACAGCAGCTTCAGCAGCGTGGCGAACTCGCCCAGTTCCACCTCGGTGCGGCAGGCAGCCCTGGGCTCGGCGTCATCGTTGACCAGCGTGTTCAACACGCTCGGCCAGCAGCTCAGCCAGCAGTCGACCCAGGTCAACCAGCAAGTCACCGGCACGGTCACCAGCATCAATACCCTGAGCCAGCAGATTGCCGCACTCAACGGCCAGATCGCGCAGGCGGGGCTGGGCAGCAATCCGAACAGCCTGCTCGACCAGCGCGACAACCTGGTGCAGCAGCTGGCCGGCTTGACCGGCATCTCCGCCTCCACCGACAGCACCGGCTCGATCAGCGTGTATACCTCCGCCGGCGAAACGCTGGTGAGCGGCACGCAATCGTACGCGCTGTCCGCCGGCGCGAACCCCTACGATCCGGGCACCACCGACGTCTTCGACAGTGCCGGCAACGACGTGACCGCGCAGCTCAGCGGCGGCACGCTCGGCGCCTTGATCAGCTATCGCGGCAACGTGTTGCAGCCGGCGCAAAACGCCTTGGGCCAGTCGGCGATCGCCTTGGCCGCCAGCGTCAATGGACAGCAGGCGCAAGGCCTCGATCTCAACGGCCAGCAAGGCCAGGCGATCTTCAGCGTGGACGGGCCTGCGGTGTTGCCATCCAGCCAGAATGCCGGCAGTGCGGCGGTGAGCGCCTCGGTCAGCGATGCGTCGGCGCTGACCACCTCCGACTACATCCTCAAGTACACCGGTAGCGGGACCGGCACCAACGGCTGGAGCCTGTCCACCACCGGCGGCCAGAGCGTCCCGCTCACCGCCAATGCGGATGGCACGCTGTCCGCCGACGGCCTGACCTTCAGCACCTCCGGTACGCCGCAAACCGGCGACAGCTACGAAATCGAGCCCACGCGCAACGCTGCCGCATCGCTATCGGTGAGCATGACCGATCCCAAGGGCATTGCCGCCGCGGCGGCACTGACCGCGACCGCTGCGGCTTCCAACACCGGCACGGGCAGCGTGGGCTCGATCAGTGTCAGCAACAGCGCCAACGCCAACCTGCTTGCCGGCGCCACCATCCAGTTCGGCAACGGCGGCAGCTACACGATTACCGATGGCGCCGGCAACACCACCACCGGGACCTACACATCGGGCCAGCCGATCACGGCCGACGGCTGGAGCCTGAGCCTCAGCGGCACCCCGGCCAGCGGTGACAGTTTCACCGTCGCGGCCAACAGCAACGGCCTCAGCGACGACAGCAATGCGTTGTCGCTGGCCGGCCTGGCCGATGCCGGCGTGATCGACGGCAGCACGGTTTCGGTGGTGACCAGCTATGCCAACCTCACCGCGCAGATCGGCAGTGCCGGCAGCCAGGCCAGCGCGGAATTGACGACGCAGACCAATCTCTACAGCCAGGCGCAGAGCAACCAGCAAAGCCTGGCCGGCGTAAACCTCAACCAGGAGGCGGCCAACCTGGTGCAGTACCAGCAGGCGTACCAGGCTTCCGCCCAGGTCATCTCGACCGCCCAGATGCTGTTCACCAGCCTGATCACCGCGATCGAGGACGGCTAAGCGCGTGCCCGCGGTCTTGGCGTGGCCCGCGCCGGGATCTGCTTTGCCAGTCGGGCCAGGAGGAACGAAGGCGTGTACATCGATGCACAACTGAGAGCGGACGCAGCCCGGCGGGCAAACAGGCCCGGCCCTTCGGGTTGCCACGCTGCGTCCACCCTGCGGCCGCGCGCAGCCTGGCTTGCCAGCCAGGCAAGCGCTGCGCCGCGCACTACCACCTGGCGGTCGCGCCGCGGCAACGCGGGCTACGCCCAGACCCGAGGCAAGCTCCCATGATGCGCATTTCCACCGCGTGGATGTACCAGCAATCGGTCAACACCATGCTCAACCAGCAGAGCGAACTGGCGCAGACGCAGAACGAGGTCAGCACCGGGCTCGCCATCAATGTGGCATCCGACAATCCGGTGGGCGCGGCGCAGGTCGTGGGGCTGAACCACATCCTGGCGGAGAACACCACCTATACCAGCAACAACAGCAGCGCCACCACGCGACTATCCACCGAAACGAGCACGCTTTCCTCGGTCAGCAACCTGTTGAGCAGCGTGAACGACATCGCGTTGGGCGCGATCAACAGTGCGATGTCCTCCAGCGACCTGAGCAACATGGCGACCGAGCTGACGCAATACCGCGACCAGCTGGTGCAGCTGGCCAATACCACCGACGCCAACGGCCAGGCGCTGTTCGCCGGCACCAGCAGCACCACCACGCCGTTCGTGATGGACAGCAATACCGGCGCGGTGACGTATGCCGGCAACGACCAGCAGTCGTTCACGGCGATCGGCTCGGGCTTGAAGGTCGCCAACGGCGATCCGGGCAGTTCGATTTTCATGAACCTGCCCGCGGGCAACGGCTCGTTCGTCGCCAGCGCCGGCAGCGGCAATACCGGCACGCTGGTGGTCGGCGCGAACAGCGTGACCGATGCCAGCGCATGGAGCGCCGCCACCGCCTCCGGCCCGATCAACGACACCATCACTTTTGGCGCCAATGGCGCGTACACGGTGACTGACGCCAATGGCAATCCGGTCACCGACAGCAGCGGCAATCCGATCACCGGCACCTATACCGACGGCGGCAGCATCAGTTTCGACGGCACATCGATCGCCATGAGCGGCACGCCGGCGGCCGGCGATACGGTGACCGTGCAATCGGACACGGCATCCAACACGCAGGACGTGTTCACTACGCTCAATAACATGATCGCCGCGCTGCAAAGCGGCGGCAGCACCGCTTCGATCAACAACACCCTGAACCGCCAGCTCGAATCGCTGAACACGGCGATGGACAGCGTATCCACCACGCAGGTCGCCGTGGGCAGCCGCATGGACACGCTGCAACAGCAAAGCAGCAGCGATGCCGACCTGAACGTGACTTACCAGAGCGCGCTGTCGGACGTGCAAAACGTGGACATGGCCACCGCCATCAGCAACCTGTCGCTGCAATCCACGGCCTTGCAGGCCTCGCAGCAAGTGTTCGCGAAAGTGCAGGGCACCAGCCTGTTCGACTACTTGCAATCCTGATCCGCGCCACCCGAGGGCGACCGTATGCAACAGACACCCGTCAACCAGATCCACAACCAGGACGTACTCAATCTGATGCCGCTCGATCGGCGCCGGATCGTCGAAATCGGGTGCAGCTCCGGCGTATTGGCGCGCGAGTACAAGAAGCTCAATCCGAACGCGCATTACGTGGGCGTCGATATCGTGCCCGAATACACGCAGATGGCGGCCGAGCATTGCGACGAAGTGCTGTCCTTCGACATCGAGGCGCAAGACAAGCAGTTCCTGCGCGATCGTTTCCGCGCCGATTGCTGGGTGTTCGCCGACGTGCTGGAACACTTGCGCGATCCCTGGCAACTGCTGGCCAACCTGCGCGAGATCATGCCCGCCGATGGCTGCCTGCTCGCCTGCGTGCCGAACGTCCAGCACTGGAGCATCCAGGCCCGCCTGAGCCGCGGCGATTTTCGCTACGAACCGGCCGGTCTGCTGGATCGCACGCACCTGCGCTGGTTTACCCGCATCACCTTGCTGGAAATGTTCCAGCGCGCGGGTTTTGCCATCGCCACCGGCGTCACGCGCATGTTGAACAACCCGGCCATCGACCAGTTCGCGCCGCACATCCGCGCGATGGCGCTGGCAGCGGGCGGCGATCCGGAAATGGCGGTGCAGGATGCCAATGTCTTCCAGTTCGTGGTCAAGGCCGTGCCGGCCTGAGCGAACGCAGCACTACCAACATCGCCAGCGTGCAACGCGGCCGCACCCTCCGAATCGACAGAGAACCGAGCATGTTTCGCCAGATCGTCAAAGACTATGCGTTGATCGATCCCATCGCCTCCTCGCAGCTGCTTCCGGCTGGCGATTCGGCGTCGCCCAAGGAACTGATCTTCCATATCCTCAAAGACAACGCGGCCGATGTGGAGGTGCTGGATATCGGCTTCGGCCGCGGCGCCCTCGGCGAACTGATCAAGGGCACGCCGCAGACCGCGCACTGGTCGGTGGACGGCGTGGACGGTTTCGAGGGTGCCTGCAATCATCCGGCGCTGTTCGAACGCAAGATCTATCGCAACATCTGGCACGGCCTGGCGCAGGGCGTGCCGTCCGACCGCTTCGCGCGCTATGACATCATCTGCCTGCTGGACGTCATCGAGCATCTCACCGCCGATACCGCGCGGTGGCTGTTGCGCACGCTGCTCACCAGCATGGGCGACAACTCGTTCCTGTTCATCAGCACGCCGCTGTGGTTCTACCCGCAGCACAGCCAGCAGAGCGGCGACCTGGAAGAACACCTGATCGGCGTTCCGGCCACCTCGATGATGGCGCTGCTGCCGGTGATGTACGCGATGAATCCACCGTTGATCGGCGGTTTCGTATTGACCAAGCGCAGCCTCGACTTCATCGAATTCTTCCAGCCGACCGCCGACAGGAGCTTCTCCTACCAGCGCGGCATGCTGATTGCCAACGCGGTCAATTTCCAGTGCGTGCCGGGAAAATTCTTCAAGCTGCTGTAATCGCAGCTTTCGCTGGCTAAGCGCGAGCCGTGCTTCGCCGCGTATGGTGTCCGCTCTCATCGGTTGTTGATTATGCATATAATATATGCATAATGCATGCATGGAATACGAGGCCGATCCTTTCAAAGCAGCCTCCAATATCGCCAAGCATGGCATTTCGTTTGGCGAGGCCGTGACTGCGTTGCTCGATCCCAATGCACTCGCTATGGAGGATGACTCTGCGGATGAAAGCCGCTGGGTTCTACTCGGTCTAAGCGAAGCCGGACGATTATTGACAGTGGTTTACGCCATGCGTGGCGATGTGCCACGCATGATCTCGGCCAGGAGGGCTACCGCGCGCGAGAAAAAGGCTTATGAAATCTGAGTACGATTTTTCCAAGGCAAGGCGGGCGAAAGACATTCCGCATTTGAGCACATTGCAGGAGCAGGCCGGTGGCGGCAAGACACGCATCACCATCATGCTCGATGATGACGTGATCGAAGGTTTCAAAGCGCTCGTCGGCCCTGCTGGCGCCTACCAGACCGAGATCAATCGCGTGCTGCGGGCGCATTTGTCTGCATCGGCTCCGGTGACGGCCAGCGAGATGTTCGCGGCACTCGAAAAGCTGGCCAAGACCATGCAAAAAGCGGTGCGGGATACGGTTAGAAAAGAATTGCACACGAACTGACCAAAAGGTGGCGGAGCCTGTGTGCGCGGATTGCAAGTCCGGCACGCTATAGCTCATCCGCACGTGTTCGCCGCCCCCGATCGCCCGCACGATGCGCGGCCCGGTGTCGACGCGGGCACCGCAGCACAAGGAACTGGCTCATGCGCCATTGGCTTTACATGGCTACCGCGATTCTCACCGAAGTGATCGGCACGCTTGCCATGAAGTACGGCATGCTGCACGACGCGCGCGGCCTGGGGCTGGGCGTGATGTATGGAATGCTGGTGATGTCCTACACCGCGCTGGCCCTGGCGGTGGCGCGCATTCCGCTGGCGGTGGCCTATGGTGCATGGGAAAGCCTGGGGCTGGTGCTGATCACGCTATGCAGCGCATGGCTGTTTTCGGAAACGCTGGGAGCGATCAAGGTTGCCGCCATCGGCGCGATCATCCTCGGCATTGTGCTGCTGGAGCGCGGCACCGAGGAGGGCGATCATGCTGCCTGACTTCGCGCCGGTCCATCTGCTTTATCTCGGCCTTGCCATCGCGCTGGAAATCGCCGCGAACGTGTTGATGAAATGTTCGGCCGGTTTCCGCCGAAAGGCCCCCGCCGTGCTGGCGATCATCTGCGCGCTCGCGGCTTTCACCGCGCTGAGCCATGCCATCGAGGGCATCCAGTTATCGGTGGCCTATGGCATCTGGGGTGGCGTGGGGCTGATCGCCACGGCGATCTTCGGCATCGCGATGTTCGGCGAGCGCTTGCGTCCTTCCGGCTGGCTTGGGCTGGGCCTGATCCTGGGCGGCGTCGTGCTGCTGAAATTTTCCTAGCGGCGGGAAGCGTGGGGGCGCTCAAGGGTTCTGCGTGGCCGGCGATGGCGCGTACAGCAGGCAGTTGTCGTAGAACGCCTTCAGCACGTTCCTGACCCCGGTTACCTCGAATCCGAAGCCGTAGCGGAAGCTGCTGCTCCGCTGCTCGACCCAGGCGCCCAGCGACTGCGCGGAAGCGATGCGTTGCAGTTGCGCGAGCGGATAGGTGCGGCGGATCACCACCGACTGATCTTCCAGCGTAGCGCCATCCTGTTCCTGCACCAGCACCGGCTGCCGGTCGATTTCGAGATACGAGCGCGTGCCGCGTGCCACGATCTGGCGCGCGCGATCGCTGCCTGCCGTGTTGTACGCAGCCAGCTGCGCGCCGTCGGGTTTGCACAGCAACGTAATGCGATGGTCGCCGTGGCGATCGGTTTGCTTGAGTTCCAGATAAGGCGCGCCGGACAACAGCTTGTAAGTGGCAAACAGATTCAGGCGCCCGTTGTTGGCCAGGCCCGAGGCCAGCATCCGGTCGGCATCGAGCCACGCCGTTGCATCGTGCGACGGCGTGGAGGCCGAGGCGAGCCAGTCCGGCTTGACGCCCATGTCTTTCAGATAGGCGTCGACCTCGGCGCTGGCCGATGGTGCATGCGCGGCCTCGGCGCCCTGCGGCGTGATGCCGAGGTGATCGCTGCCGCTGGGCGCCCAGCGATACAGTCCACCCATGTAAGCGTAGGCGCATGCATCGATACAGACGGCGTTTTTGTTGACGACGCTCTGGTGCGGACCGCGCGTGGGCGTACCCAGGTGCGTCACCATCGAGCCTGCACGGAACAACCGGCCCAGCGCCAGCCCGGCTTTCAGGTCGCCGCCGGGAGAATTCAAATAGATGTCCGAACCGGTGGGGATCTTCCATGACTTCATCAGCGCCGAAAAACGTGCGGGCGCATCGGCATCGATATAGCCGTACAGGTAAACCTGCGGCGCCTCGGTCATGGCCAGGGTCATGCGGTCGTCGTAGATCTTGATAGCCAGTTGGTCAGCCTGGCTTTGCCCCTCATTGGTCCGGCTGCGCGAAGCACTGCCCGTGGCGTGTGCGCCGAAGGCGGCGGCGAGCGAAACGGCGCAAAGTAGCAGGTGCCGCAGGGCGGCTTGACGAAAAAATGAATGACGATGGGGCACGGCTGCTCCTTGACCGGGCATCGGAGATTAAGCCGCTAAGTGTCCTTGGTCTCGCGGACGATACCGTGAACGTGGGATAACGCTGGTCTTGCGTGGTTCTGCGCCGGGATATGCCGGGTGCGCGAGCGCTGGAGTTTTTTATGGGCTCAAGATGTCGTGTCGTGACGTGGAGATTGCCTGCGGCGCTTTCGGACGCCGTGGGCGCCCGAGTCACTTTTCTTTGCTGGCCCAAAGAAAAGTAACCCAAAGAAATGGCCTTGAGAGCTCGTGGGTTATGTGGGTTATAAGCCTGATGGTTTTCCGTATGTCTGGTGGTTGCCAGGCCCGCTTACACGGCGCGGCTATACCGCGTGCGCCAAAGCGATGGGGTTTAAAGCCGGCGATCGGCAGGCTTGATCATCTGGCACGAGTCATGGGCTTTGATGCTTTGGTGCCTCAGCGCCTCGACCTGTTGCGGTATAGCGGGGGCGTGTAACCCTGGGCCACCAACGCTCCAGCTGGCCACAAACGACCTTGGACTACTACTGCCCGGCTGAAATGTTCATGCGCGCACTTGGACGTCAAGATCTGGCAGATCAGTTCGATGATGCACTTCCAGATTGACTCCGCCAACCCAAAGAAATGGCCTGAAAGGTTCGCAGCATAGAAGAGGTAAAAGCCTGGACGTTCATGATCAACTGAATCGATGGCGGCCCAGGTTAAAGGCCCCGCTATACCACGACACGTCGAGATGTTGAGGCAAAAAACTTGCCTGCCAACGGACCAGGCTGTTTCCGAGTGCCTGCTTTAAGTCCTCATCGCTTTGGCGCACGTGGTATAGCGGCGCGGTATAAGCCTGGCCCGTTAACGATCACGCCATGGCGTAAACGTGCAGGCTTGTAACCCACATAGCGCCATGAGCTCTCAAGGCCATTTCTTTGGGTTACTTTTCTTTGGGCCAGCAAAGAAAAGTGACTCGGGCCCTTCAGGGACCGAAAGCGCCGCAGGCAATCTCCACGACACGCCACGCCACGACATCTTCCGTTCCATAAAAAAACAGCACTCAAAAGCGCCGCAGGCAACTTCCATATCGCGACCTGCACAGCCATGCCGTTCAAAAGCGCCCAGCGGCTTAAGGCAGCCATGCGTCGCGCCACTCCAGCAATCGATCCCCCTCCAGCATCCAGTCCCGATGCACGGCATCCCGCAAGGCATCACCCATCTTCGCGGTGGCATCCAGATCGGCCAGGTGCATGCGCACCGCGCCGGTCCATTCCTTGTAGCGGTTCTTCACGCGGGTGACCGGCAGGTCGTCCTGGTAGCACACGATATCGGTGCACACTACCGGGAACCCGCACGCGCCGTATTCGAGCAGACGCAGGTTGCTCTTGCAGAAATTGAAGGCGTTTTCTTCCAGCGGCGCGAGCGCCAGGTCGAGATTGAGCGAAGCGAGCTTGCGCGGGTATTCGTGGATCGGCACGCCGGTATGGAATTCATGCACGTAGGGACGCAGCTTGTCCGGACACATGCCCAGGAACACCCACTCCACTTCGTCGGCGAGGTCGCGCACGACATCGGCGATCAGTTCCAGGTCGCCGCGATGGCTGGAGCCGCCGCCCCAGCCCACGCGCGGCTTGCGGCCGACGCGACGCTGGTTCTTCAGCTCGCTCCACCAGTTCACCGGCAGGCGGTTGCGCACCACGCGGATATCGGAATGAAAACCCTCGAATTCGCCGGCCAATGTGTCGGTGGAGACCACGAAGCGATCCACCGTTGCGAGCGCGCGGCGCAATGACTTGATCACGTCTTTGGGCATGGCGTCGTAGAACATGCTCTTGACCGGGATCTGCTGGATCAGGTCGTCCAGTTCAAACACCTTGAAGGCGTGCGAGAAATCGCGATAGCTCTCCAGCAGCTTGATCTGGTGTTCGGCCACCTGCCGCTGCAATACCAGCGAGGTCGGCTGGAAGCGCTCCATTGCCACCGGCTGCAGGTGCACGTCGGCGATCATGCCTTCGATCATGCCGCCGCGCTGCATCGAGGCGAACGGTTGCAGCACGCGATAGTGGCCGCAGCCGTGCTCGTCGGCAGCCACGCAGAACATGCGCGGCAGCAACGGATTGGCGAACGGCTGCCATGCCTTGCTGCGCTGGCCGTTCAACTCGAAGCCGGCGCCATCCAGGCTGAAATTGATGCTGTAGGCGGGATCGCGCGCCAATTGCGGCAGCCATTTGCGATACATCGCCTGCTGCTCGCCCTGGAAGCGTTTCAGCTTGGCGTCCTGCGCGGTGGTGTCGACCTTGGTCTGGCTGACGCTGCCGACGTGCATCAGCCGCGCATACGGCGTCCACACGGTGAGGTAGCCGGCCTTGTGCACTTTCAGGCACAGGTCGACGTCGTTGTAGGAAACCTTGAAATCCTGCTCGTCGAGGCCGCCGACTTCCTCGTACACCGACTTGCGGATCATCAGGCAGGCGGCGGTTACCGCGGTGTAGTTCTGGTCCACGCGCAGACGGTGCATGTAGCCGTCCGCTTCCATCGGCTGACCGATGAACGGATGGTCGGCCGCGCCGCGCAAGCCCAATACCACGCCGCCGTGCTGGATGCGGCCGTCCGGGAAATGCAGCTTGGCGCCGACGATGCCCACCTCCGGCCGCTGCGCATGGTTGAGCAGCGCCTCGATCCAGTCTTCGTGCAGCACCGCCGTGTCGTTGTTGAGCAGGATCAGGTATTCACCGCGCGCCTGCGCCACCGCGAAATTATTGATCGCCGAATAGTTGAACGGATGCGGATAGCGCAGCACGCGCAGTTGCGCGCTGTTGAGGCCCTCGATCCCGGCAAGGTAGGCGCAGGCCGCCGGTTCCTCGGTATGGTTGTCGACGATCAGCAGCTCGTAGTTGAGATAGCGGGTCTTGGACAGCAGGCTGTCGATCAGCCCGTTGAGCAGCGGCAGCTGGTCCTTGGTCGGCACGATGATCGAGACCAGCGGCTGCCGGGCGTGCTGGTAGATCACGCGATTGAAGCCGGGCAACGCGCCCGGTTCCATCGCGTGCGCCACGCCAATGCGCGCGAGATGGCGGGAAACAATCGCGGCACTGTGTGCCTTCACTGTTTCCGAAGCAAGCCATTGGCTGTACGGCAGCGCGGCGCGGTACATCACTTCGCCGACGTGGCCGATGGTGTGCAGGCCGTCGGTCTCGAGCAGGCGGAACAGCAGTTCGTGCACGGCCATGTCGCCGTATTGCTCCGGCAGGCCGCCCAGTTCCAGGCAACGCTGCCGGCTGAAGGCGATCGCGCGTCCCATGTAGGGATAGCTGCGCAGCATGTCGAGATTGAAATCGGGCTTGAAGATCGGATTGTCGAACACGCCATTGGCATGCGTATCTTCGTCGACATAGAGCGCGCGCAGGTACGGATGCGAGACCGTGCGTTCGGCCAACAGCAGCAGCGCCGCCGGATGCAACAGGTCGCCGGCATACACCAGCTGGACCCAGTCGGCGTCGCTGGCGGCGATCTCGTCGTTGAGCCGATTCATCGGCGCTTCGTCGCCGGAGATCACGCTGATGTGGAAATGCGGATAGTGCTGGGCTTCCAGGCTCGCCTGGGTGCGGAGCGCCGCCTCCACGTCATTGGCCAGATCGATCACGATGGCCTGGAAGCGCGGCGGGCGGCCCTGTTTTTCGATGCGCCGGATCGCCTGCCGGATCGTCACCTCGCCAAGCTTCTGCTGCGCCTGCCACTGCTTGTACAAGTCGGAGGCGGGCGGCGGGATCATCCATTCCGGAATGATCTTCTGGTGGCGATCGGTGCGGTTCCAGCTATCGCCCTCGTGGATTTCACGCGCGAATGATTCGTTGATGTTGCGCCCGTGCCCGATCCATTCGGCCGAGGCGTCGATCAACAGTTGCTTGCACAGCCAGGTGACGCGCTCGACCGGCGATGCCAGCCCAAGCAGCGATTCCAGCCCGCTTTCATAGGCGATTTGCCACAGGCCGACGTACACCGGGATTTGCTTCTCGATCGGCTGGCGCGCGCGCCATTCGCCACCGTGATATGCCAGGCCGCCGTCGGCTTCCAGATAGACATGCGCCGGCAAGGCGTCCAGCCATTCGGCGGGAAGCTTGTCCTCGTCATCCGCTTGCGCATAGACCAAGGCGCCCCATTGGCGCAGCAAGGCGATCATGCGGTCCGCGCGGCGTTCGTGGATGGCTTTGCGGATCGCCACCAGTACCGAGCGGCCGGCGCGATGCGCGCGCGCCTGGCGCATCGGCTCGAACGCCGAGGTGGTCCATATCAGATCCGGCGACATGGCGCGCGGAACGACGCGCACAGTACCGTTTTCGAGGATGTATTCCGTCACCGTATTGAGTGCCGGAACGCGGTTGTCGGCAAAACTCTGCGCCAGCAAACCGGCGCGTAGCGGCGAAGCGGTGCCATCGCGGCGGGCGATCAGCCACAGGCCGGGCGCGTACTGCGCCATGGTGCCCGCTTCGTAGTGCATCGCCCACTGCACCGCTTCCTTGTCCGCGCCGCGCAGGAACGGCCGCTGCGCCACCAGTTCATCCACGCGCAGGCCGAGGGACGGGTCGAGCGCGCGCTCGGACACCAATACTTCGGGCAGCAGTGCATCGGGAAACGCCAACTGCGTTTCGATGCAAGCCAGGCCATTGGCGCGCAGGCTGGCTTCCAGCTGGGTGCGGGTGAGCAGTGCCGGCTGGTCGGGTTGCGCCTGGCGATTGGCGCTGGCGAGCAGCAGGATGCCGTCGGGCTTGAGCGCCTTGGCCGCGATGGCGATGGCCTCGCGCAGTGATTCGCCGCGCGGCCATGCTTCGGCATAATCGTCCGCCACGGTCAGCGACACGATGTCGTAGTCCGGCTTCAGGTCCAGTTCGCGCAAGCTCGCCTGGAATACGCGCACCTGCGGCTGCTCGCGCATGCGGGCGGCGGCAACACGGGCCCAGTGTGGCGCGAACTCGACCGCGTCCACGTGGCAGCCGCGTTCCACCCAGGCCTGGGTGACCGGGCCGCCGCCGCAGCCAATTTCGAGCACCCGGCTGCCTGCGGCCAGATCGAGCGCATGCAGCGGATTGGCGCGCCGTGGCGACAGTTGCAGCGCACTGGTGCGATGGTGGATTTCCCTGGCCAGCACGGCGGAGTGCAGGCGCGTATCGAGCGCCTCGTGCACACGTTCGAACAGGCGGCTGGCAACGCTATGGATCGCCTTGTGCGCGGGACGGTCGCGCAAGGGCGAATGCCACACGCCCTCCTCGTTGCGCACGAAGCTTTCCAGCGGCCAGGTCGGCGGCAACACGCCCAGTTGCGCGATGACGCGCAAGACCGTGTCATCGTGCACTTCATTCAAGACGTGTTCGTGTTCCAGGAACGCGCTCCATTCCCGCTTGCCCTTGCCATCGGCCAGGGACTTGGCGAACTTGTAGCGGCATTCGTCTTCCGATTTGCTCCAGTAGTGATTGATGCGCAGCTTGTCCACCGACACCCGGGTGGTGAAAGCGCCCTCGATCGGCTGGCCGTTTTCATCGACCGCGCGGGCGCCGCCGGCGTACTGCATGAAATGCGCGTTGGTGCAACCGAGCATCTTGGAGGGCTGCACGATGCTCTTGATGTGCGCGTTTTCCGGGCGCTGGCTGCGGTCCGGCTGCAAATAGGTTATGCCGCCTTCCAGCTGGCCGCGGCGCAGGTAATTTTCCAGCACGCCGCCGGCCGGCTTCTGCTTATGGCCGGCCGAACCGAACATCACCCAGTTGACGCCGACACCCGGATACTCCGCATAGTCGGCCAATACGTCGGGCAGCAGGCGGGCCTTGGGCGAGAACAGGAATTCATCGATGTCGATGAAGGCGAGCCAGTCGGTTTCGGCGCCGTGCGTCTTCAGGCAATGCTCGTACACCTGCAGTTGCGCCGGATGGTCGGGCCATTCGTGCAGCACCACGGCGCCCGACTCGATATGCATTTGCAACGCATCGAGGTAACGGTCCGAGCTGTTGTTGTTGTAGAGGTAGAACCGCTCCACGCCCATCAGCTGATGGAATTCCACCCATTCGCGCAGATAGGCGGCCTCGTCCTTGAACACCGCGCAAATCGCCAGTACACAACGCATCTGTCTGCCTCGCCTTATCTAGGGAGCGCGGGAGCAGGTGTCGGAATTCCGACACTTCCGGACGCCCGCGCCGGATACGGGAGGTAGTGAGCAAACTTGGTGCCAATGACGATGGCGTTGGCAGCTTTTCCTCCTCTCCTCTCTGGGGAGAGGACCGAGGTGAGGGGAGCAACCTTGCGAGAAAACCCACATCGAAGCGCGCTTCGAATGATGCGCCTGCGCAAGCGTGGCCCCTCATCCAGCCCACTCCCCGGAGGGGAGAGGGTTCATGGAAGATCTCGCTTTTCCTCCTCCTCTTCCCTCTGGGAGAGGGCTGGAGCGTGCGTCGCATCAGGGCTTTCAGCGCGCCCTCGCCTCGGCAGCCGCAGCCAATTCTTTAGGCTCGCCGTAGCGCATATATATCGCCCATCTCCTTGCCGGCACAGCGAAAAATCGCATGCTTCGCTCAAGTAATCCGTGCTGGCGCCGAAAAGCTTCCCGAGGCGGTCGGCACAGCAGTAACTGGACCCCGCCGGCTTGAGTACAACTTATCCGGTTCCAGGAGACTTCCATGTCACTCGTCCTAAACACCAACATTTCTTCGTTGCAGGCGCAAAACAACCTGACCAAGTCGTCGAGCGAATTGAGCACGGCAACCGAAGATCTGTCGTCCGGCCTGAAAGTGAACACCGCGGCCGACAACGCCGCCGGCTATGCGATCGCTACCCGTTTCCAGACCCAGATCGGCGGTCTGAGCCAGGCCAGCGAAAACGCCAGCGACGCCATCAACCTGGCACAGACCGCGGGTTCCGCGCTGAGCCAGATCACCTCCAACCTGCAGTCGATCCGTGACCTGGCGGTGCAGGCCGCCAACGGTACGTACCAGGCTTCCGACCGCTCCGCGATCAACACCTCGGTGCAGCAGTACCTGTCGGAAATCACTCGTATCGCCAACCAGACCACGTTCAACGGCACCAACGTGTTGAACGGTTCCACCAGCAGCCTGTCGTTCCAGATTGGCGCCAACGTCGGCCAGTCGATCAACGTGCAGCTGGGCCAGGGCGTCACCACTGGCCAGGTGGGACAGATCTCGGAGATCTCCACGGGCGATATCAGCGGCGCGTTCGTCAATGCCAGCGGCGTTTCCGGTTCGTCGATCAGCCTCAGCGGCCTGTCGATCACCGGTGCCGACGGCACCTCCTACACGTTCAGCGGTACCTCCACGGCCACCAGCGCGCAGGATCTGGCCGACGACATCAACGCGGCCGGCATCAACGGCGTCAGCGCGGCTGTCAATGCCAGCGGCGGTATCAACATCTACTCCACGGGCGAACTGTCGGTGAAGGGCGCTGCCCTCACGGGTGCCAATGGTTCGGGTTTCAACCTGACCACGGGTGCGGTTGCCTACGGTGCCAGCGGCCTGGGCAATGCTGCCAGCGGCCTGGCTGCCACCGGTGTCACCTACACCGATGGCGGTACGTTGAGCGCATCCGGTTCGCTGGCCGGCGGCGATGTTTTGACGGTGGACGACGCCAACCAGCTGATCTCGCGTATCGATGCGGCGCTGACCACGGTCAGCAACTTCTCGAGCACCCTGGGTGCCGTACAGAACCGCTTCCAGTCGACGATCTCCACGTTGAGTGCGCAGCAAACCAACCTGACGTCCTCGCAAAGTTCGATCCAGGACACCGACTTCGCGGCGACCACCGCGCAGTTGAGCCAGGCGCAGGTGCTACAGCAGGCAGGTATCTCGGTGCTGGCAACCGCCAACTCCGAACCGCAGAACATCCTGAAGCTGTTGCAGTAACCGTAAGGCCGGCCATGGCGAAACCGCCATGGCCGGGATTTTGCTTAAAGGGTTCCGGCGGCCTGATCGCCGCCGGAAATCCCACGCGAGCAGCGGGTAAAGCGCTCATGCGACGACACCTTGGCGGTGTGGGCTTTGCCGGCGGCTTGATGGCGCGACGTTTCCAAAGTTGATTTTGCGAGGCCCCCCATGAGCATTACCAGTCTGGGTACCGGAACGACCACCTACACCGGCGTCGGCTCGACCACCACCAGCACCAGCGGCAGCACCGGTTCCACCTCCGGCACCGTCGCCAGCATCGCCGGTACCGGCCTGCTCAGTTCGCTGGGCCTGGGTAGCGGCCTGGACGTCAGCTCGATCATCTCGGCGCTGGTCAATGCGCAGGAAGCCGGCCCGCAGGCGCAAATCACCAACCAGACCAACCAGGACAACAACCAGATCGCCGGCCTTACCGCCTTGCAGACGGCGTTGAGCGGCCTGCAGTCGGCGTTGGGCGAACTGACCTCCAGCACGACCTACGATACGTACTCGGCCACCCTCTCGAACACATCGCTGGGCACGGCAAGCACCTTGCCGGATGCGACCGCCGGCTCCTACGACATCGATGTGACGCAGCTGGCCACGGCGCAAAAGCGCATCAGCACGGCGCAGGCCAGCACGGCGGCGGTGGGCGGTGGCACGCTCAACATCAGCGTGGGCAGCAACAGCATGGCCGTATCGGTGTCTTCCACCGACACGCTGGCGGACGTCGCCGCCGACATCAACAACGCCAGCGGCAATCCCGGTGTTTCGGCCACGGTGGTGTCGGGCGTGAACGGCGACCAATTGGTGCTCACCTCCACCAACACCGGGGTCGCCAACGGTTTCTCGGTCAATGCCAGCGCCGATAGCAGCAGCGGCTTGAGCGCGCTCGCCACCACGCTCAACACTCCCGGCAGCAACGAGGCCGCCGATGCCCAGCTGACCGTCGACGGCATCGCCGTCGACAGTGCCTCCAACAACGTCAGCGGCGCATTGACCGGCGTAACGTTGAGCCTCACGTCGACCGGCAGTTCCCAGCTCACCGTCGCGCAAAGCACCACGCCGATCACCACCGCGGTCAACGATTTCGTCACCGCGTACCAGCAATACGCCTCGACGGTGAGCACGCTCAGCAGCTACGACTCGACCAGCGGGGAAGCGGGCGTCCTGCTGGGCGATCCCACCTTGAACACGATCGAGAGCCAGCTGTCGAACGCGCTGGGCAGCTCGGTCGCCGGCAACAGCATCGGCAACCTGGCGAGCCTGGGTATCACCCGCAATTCCGACGGTTCGATGTCGTTGAACACCCAGACGCTGACCACGGCGTTGACCAACAATCCCCAGGCCGTGCAGAACCTGTTTACCGGTACCAACGGTATCGCGACCAACCTGAGCAACCTGGTCAACAACTTCAACAGCAGCACCGGCGTATTGCAGACCCGCATCAACAGTCTCAATACCGACGTCACCAACATGGGCACGCAGCAGACGGCATTGAACGCGCGCATGGCGGTGTACCAGCAGCAGCTGGTACAGGAATATTCCAACCTGGGCTCGCTGATGACCTCGCTCAACAACACCAGCTCCTATCTCACCGAGTCGCTGGACGCGATGAACAAGTCCACCAGCAGCAGCTGATTGGGAAGCGACGATGAGTTATATGATGCGAAACGGAAGCGCGCTCTATGCCCAGACTCGCGCGCAGGGCAGTATCGAAGGAGCCGACCGCCACCAGTTGCTGGCGATGCTGCTGGACGGCCTGGTCGACCGGATCGCGCAGGCGCGCGGCCACATCCTGCACAAGGATGTTCCGGCCAAAGGCAGCACCTTTCGCAAGGCCATCGGCATCCTCGGCGAATTGCGCCAGAGCCTGGACCACAGCGTGGAGCCCACGCTGACCGGCCGCCTCGACGCGCTGTACGACTACATCACGCGCCGCCTGCTGCATGCGCAACTGCATGACGACCTGCGCGCGCTGGACGAATGCGAGCGCCTGATCGCACCCATCCGCGAAGCCTGGCGCGCGATCCGCGAGCCGTACCTGGCCGAATTGGCGCAAACCAAGGCGAAAGCGTGATGGACGATCCGACCCAGGCCGCCCTGCAACGCGCGCTCGACATCACGCTGGCAATGACCGAAGCGGCCTCCAGCGACAACTGGACCTTGGTCGCCGAGCTCGACGAGCAGCGCCGGACCGTGCTGCCAAAGGCCGATACCGCCGGATCGCAACACCGCGAAACATTGCTGGCGCTGGAAGCGCACAACCGCGCCTTGCTCGAACGCGCCGGCCTCGTCCGCGCGGCGATGGAGCAGCAGATCAGCCGGCACCAGTACAACCATCGCGCGCTGCGGACCTATATCACTTCTTCGCGCTGATGCCGCGCCGTGCTCTGCGCCGGTGACGGGACAGGCGCTGCGGTGAAGGGCCGCCCCAGGTTGAGCGCCGGCCGCCTTGGCCCGCAAAAAAGGAGCCATGGCACGCATCGTGAATAATCCATCCCTATGGCCGGTCGCCAGTCAACAAGCCGGCACGAGGAGAGGAAAGACCATGCAATCCACGCAGACCGACCAAACATGGCAGGCGTTCTCGCAGCGGATGACCTACCAGGGCGATCCCTACCTGGGCGCGGAGGCCTTCACATTCACGCGCGAAGCCGTCGCCCGGCTCAACGAACGCAATGTACATGTGTTGCGAACCCTCGATTCGCTGGACGAGCGCCGCGCGGAGAGTGCCGATGACGACACGCCGCTGATGCAGGAGCTGCAGCGCATGGACAGCAAGATCAATGTGCTGCTGGATATCGTCGATCGCCTGCTGTTGCCCGAGACGCTGCTGCCGGCGCGCCAGCCGGTCAGCTTCAATGCCGTCGGCGCACTCGTGCCGGCAAGCGTGCTGCCCGCGAGCGACACATTATTGATACGACTGCACTTCGATGCCTGCCGTGCCTTGCCGCTGGAGCTTCCGGCAAGGCGCGGGAGCGTGTCCGAGAACGGCCGCGCTTTCATTTACTTTTGTGAATTGAACGAAATGGTCGAAGATGGGTTGGAACGTTTCGTTTTTTGTCACCATCGGCGAAAAGTGGCCGAAGCACGTTTGACCGGCGTTACGGAAAACGTGTCGAGCAGCAAACATGAAATGTGATGGTTATCACGACATGAAACATTCAGCCCGCCGGTTTTTTGTCATGTCAACGCTTCTGCACATCCGTGAACCGGCCTGACCCATCTTCCATCGGATCGATCTAAGCCCTTGATGTAAACGGTTTCTTTGGTCCGACAATATGTGAATTCATCGAGGTACGGAGCGCGAAAGCCGTCACGAAACGCACGAGACGCATGGCATATCCCCGTTTCCAGCAAAAATTTTGGCGTTCTTCTTGCTGGATTGGACCACGTGTCACGACGGATACCTGACACGAAGGGGAACAACACGACTTTGGACTGGAAACGTCGTTGTTCGTCAGTCGTAGCAACAGCCGGACTCGTGCTCATGCCAAACAGCAACGTACTCATCATCGAATCGAACGGTACACGCGCCGACATCATTACCTCGGCGCTGCAATTCATGGGGTTCTTCCCGCAGCGATGGGACGCTTCGTTACCGACTGGTTCGATCGCGCACGATTGGCGTGCGGTCTACGTTGGCGGCATCGATGACGATGCCTCGTGCGAACAGATCCTGGCCTCGCTGGATGTACCGGCGGACCAATTGCTGGTGCTGGTCGGCGCCGATTCGCCGCAGCTGGAGCGGCTGACCAAGGCGGGTTGTGCCTATGCGGCACAAATCGAAGTGCTGGATTTTCCGTTGCGCTACGAGCGCCTGGCCGAAGCCGTGCGGCGCGCGCCGAGCCTGCGCGCCAGCAGCCAGCCGGCGCCGTTGCGGCTGGTCGGCAGCTCGATCGCGATGGGGCAGGTCAATGCCTTGATCCGCCAGGTGTCGCCGTTCGATTCCAGCGTGCTGGTGCTGGGCGAATCGGGCACCGGCAAGGAAATGGTGGCGCGCGCCATCCATGATTGCTCGCCGCGCCGCGACAAGCCGTTCGTGGCGATCAACTGCGGCGCGATTCCCGCCGAGCTGCTGGAAAGCGAATTGTTCGGCCACGAAAAGGGCGCCTTTACCGGTGCCATCAGCACGCGCAAGGGCCGTTTCGAAATGGCCGAGGGCGGCACCCTGTTCCTCGACGAAATCGGCGACATGAGCCTGCCGATGCAGGTGAAGCTGCTGCGCGTCTTGCAGGAGCGCATGTATGAGCGCGTCGGCAGCAACCGCACGCAGCGTTGCGACGTGCGCATCATCGCCGCCACCCATCGCAATCTCGAGCGCGCCACCGCCGAAGGCCGCTTCCGCGAAGACCTTTATTACCGCCTCAGCGTGTTCCCGCTGGAGATGCCCGCCCTGCGCGAGCGCCTGGAAGACATGCCCGAGCTGATCGGCGAATTCAATCAGCGCCTGCAACGCCGCGGCCTCAACAGCGTGCGTTTCAGCAGCAGCGCCATGCAGTCGCTGCGCCAGCACACCTGGCCGGGTAACGTGCGCGAGTTGTCCAACCTGGTCGAACGGTTGGCGATCCTGTATCCCAACGGCGAAGTACGCGCCGGTGACCTGCCGGAAAAATACCGCGGCATGCAGCCCGTCGACGAGGCTGGCGGCGGCCTCCTGCGCGCCATGCTCGATGGGCAGGCCAAACCTGCGCCGGCCGCGGGTCGCCATGTGCTGGATACCGAGGTGCTGCTGCCCGAAGGCGGCGTCGACTTGAAAGACCACCTGGCCGATATCGAAGTGGGCTTGATCCGGCAGGCGCTGGACATCACCGATGGCGTGGTCGCGCACGCGGCCAAGCTGCTGCACATGCAACGCACCACGCTGGTCGAGAAGCTGCGCAAATACGGCTTGCAATCGTGCGCGCGCGCCAACGATGCCTCGCCGCACAGTGGCACGGCCGTTGCTTGAAGCACTCTGCAACCCTTTTTAGCGTTGGAAAATCGACATGAGCCAGATTGACGTCAACAGTGTGCTCTCGCAGATGCGCGCACTCGGCGCGCAAGCCACCGGCGCGATGCCCACCGCATCGTTGCCGTCCGCGTCGAGTGCGGCACCGAGCGTGGATTTCGGCAGCCTGTTCAAGCAATCGCTCGGCGCCGTGGCCGCGCAACAGCAGGATGCGCAGACCCAACAGGCCGCCTTCGAACGCGGTGATCCGGGCGCCGACCTGGTCAAGACGTCGATCGCGGGACAGAAGGCCGATCTGGCGTTTCGCGGACTGGTGGAAGTGCGCAACAAATTGACCGATGCCTATACAACCATCATGAACATGCCGGTCTAGCGGGTTGCCAGACAGCCCGCAACCGAATGCGATCCTGCGTGATTGCATTCACAAGCCGGTCGGGTCACCGCCCGATACGGCGCGTTGAAAGCGTGCAGCAAGGCGTTCTTTCGACATCGAACACGAACAGGATCGCGTTACGGCCATGCCAGATATCCAAACCACCTCCAACGCCTCGCGCATGGACCCGCTGAAGAGCCTGCTCAGCAATCCGACCACGCGCTTGCTGCTGCTGCTGGTCGGCGTCGCGGCGGCCGTGGCGTTGGGGGTGGCCATCGTGTTGTGGTCGCGTGGTCCCAATTACGCTTTGTTGTATGCCGGCCTCGATCCCAAAGACGCCGCCGCGGTGACGCAAGCGTTGCAAGCCAGCAACACGCCGTTCCGCCTTGGCGCCGATGGCGCTTCGATCTCCGTTCCGGCCGACGCGCTCGCCGATGCACGCCTGCGGCTGGCCAGCCAGGGCCTGCCGCAAGGCAGTACCGCCGGCGCCACCATGCCACAGAGCGATTCGCCGTTCGGCATGAGCGACCTGGCCGAAAGCACGCACTATCGCGAAATGCTGGAGAACGACCTGGGCAACACCATCTCGGGCCTGCAATTCGTGCGCGCCGCGCGCGTGCATCTGGCGCTGCCGAAACCGTCGGCGTTCATCCGCGACAATCATCCGGCGAGCGCTTCGGTATTGCTGACGCTGTATCCGGGGCGGCAGCTGGACAGCAGCCAGGTGGCGGCGATCGTGCATCTTGTTTCGGCCAGCGTGCCGGACCTGGATCCGGCGCAGGTATCGGTAGTCGATCAGCAAGGCAACCTGCTTACCGTCTCCGATCCCGACAGCCCCGGTGCGGTGGGCGATGCGCGCATGAGCCTGGCGACACGCATGGAAAACGCATATGCGCAGCGCATCGAAAGTTTGCTCACGCCATTGGTCGGCCAGGGGCGCGTGCGAGCGCAGGTCGATGTCGCGCTCGATTTCAGCCAGACCGAAAAGGCCAGCGAAAGCTATGACGGCGCCAATCCGGCGCTGCGCAGCGAGCAGACCAGCAGCGAACAGAAGCACGACGACGCCGGTGCCGAAGTGGCCGGCGCGCTGAGCAACCAGCCACCCAACACGGTAGCGCAACCCACCGCGGCCAAGCCCAACGCCGGCACGCCAGCGGCGCCGGCTACCGCTGCCGCGGCGAACGCCAGCAAGAGCGCGCCCGCCGATACCTCCTCCAGCGACACGCGCAACTACGAACTGGGCCGCACCATCAGCCACGTCAGCGATCCGGCCGGACGGCTGGTGCGCCTGACGGTCGCGGTAGTGGTCGACAACAAGCCCGCGCCCGACGGCAAAGGCAAGAGCGTGCCGCTGACCACGCAGGAATTGCAGCACCTGACCGACCTTACCAAGAACGTGGTGGGCTTCGATGCGCAGCGCGGCGACAACGTGAGCGTGATCAACCAGGCGTTCTCCGATGATGCGCCGGCCGACAGCGCGCCGGTGGCCGAGCCGTTCTGGCAGCGTCCCGGCATGCTCGACCTGATCAAGCAGGGCGCGGGCATCCTGATCGCCTTGCTGATCGCATTCGGCCTGCTCAAGCCCATGCTCAAGGGGCTGTTGCGCGGACCCGATCCGCTGCCCGCCCTGGCCGGACCGATGCCTACCGTCTCCGTGCGCATCAACGACGATGTGCGCGACGAGCGCGAGGACCAGGTACGCATCACCTCGCCGCAGATCCAGAGCATGGCTTACGAACAGAAGATCGGCCTGGCGCGCAAGCTGGTGCAGGAAAACCCCAAGCAGGTCGCGCAGGTCGTGATGAACTGGGTGGGCGACGATGGCAGCTGACCACAGCACGCTCAGCGGTGCGCAGCGCGCGGCCATCCTGCTGCTGACGCTCGGCGAGCAGGATGCCGCCGAAGTGCTCAAGCACCTCAGTGCGCGCGACGTGCAAGCCGTCGGCACCGCGATGGCGACGTTGAACAATGTCTCGCGCGACCAAGTCGAAGGCGTGCTCGGCCGCCTCAACGACGATATCGGCCGCCAGACCGCGCTCGGCGTCGGCACCGAGGAATACATCCGCAAGATGCTGGTCAACGCGCTCGGCGAAACCAAGGCCGGCAGCCTGATCGACCGCATCCTGCTCGGTCGCTCCACCAAGGGCCTGGAATCGCTGAAGTGGATGGAGAGCCGCGCCATCGCCGAGATGATCGGCATGGAACACCCGCAGATCATCGCGCTGGTACTGGCTCACCTCGAACCGGACCAGGCCGCCGAGGTGATCGGCTATCTGCCCGCGCGCGTGCGCAGCGACGCGGTGATGCGCATCGCCAATCTCGACGGCGTGCAGCCGCAGGCGCTGAACGAGCTGGACGAAATCATGGAACGCCAGTTCTCCGGCACGTCCTCCAAGCTGAAATCCGCCACGGTGGGCGGCCTCAAGGCGGCGGCCGATATCCTCAACGCGATGGAATCCTCGCGCGAGGCGGAACTGATGAGCGCGATCCGCAGCCAGGATGCCGGCCTTGGCGGCAAGATCGAGGAACTGATGTTCGTGTTCGAGGACCTGGCCGACATCGACGACCGCAGCATGCAGACGCTGTTGCGCGAAGTGCCGTCCGCGCGCCTGATCGTCGCGTTGAAGGGCGCCGAGCCGGCGATCCGCGAAAAGATCTTCGCCAACATGTCCAAGCGCGCCGCCGACATGCTGCGCGACGACCTGGAAGTGAAGGGCCCGGTCAAGCTCAGCGAAGTGGATGCGGCGCAGAAAGAAGTGCTGGGCATCGCGCGCAAGCTGGCCGACGCCGGACAGATCAACCTCACCGCCAGCGGCGATGAGTTCGTATGACGGCATTCGCATACCCACGCGCGACAGCTCCTTCTCCCTCCTGGGAACAGTTCCGGATCGTCTTTGAGGAGCGGGGAGAGGGCTGGGGTGAGGGGCTGCGCTTGCCGTGCACGTCATGGCTGCGTCGAAGCCTTCTTTTGTTCTTCGTCGCCATGCAGCAACTTTCCGCGAGATTCGCACCTCTCCTCGGCGGGGAGAGGGCGCACTTATATGGCGGGCCAGCGCGATGAACGGGGTCCTCAGCCGCGACAAAGTTTCCACTTTCGACCGGTGGGAGCCGCCCTCGATGGGCGACGCACCCGCGGCCGCACCTGAGCCCGCACCCGGTCCCACCGTGTTCGAACTGGAAGAAATCGAACGGCAGGCGCGCGAAGAAGGGTATGCGGCCGGCGTGGCCGAAGGGCGCGCCGCCGCGAAGCAGGAATTGGACGAAAGACTGGCGCGCCTGGATGCCCTGTGCATCGCAGCCGCCCGCCCGCTCGACGCATTCGACGACGCCACCGAACGCGAGCTGGCCCTGCTTGCCACGGTGATCGCGCGCCGCGTGATCGGCCGCGAACTGCAACTCGATCCCGCGTTGATCGAACTCGCCGTGCGCGAGGCCGCCGCTGCGCTGCCTTCGGCCACGCGCGAGCTGCGTGTGTGGGTCCATCCCAGCGACATGGACCTGCTGCGCGAACTCGGCGCGGCCGAACCCCATTGGCGCTTCGGGGCCGATCCCGCCTTGCGGCGCGGTGACTGTGTACTGGAAAGCGCGCGCTCGCGGCTGGATGCGCGCGTTACCACGCGCCTTGCCGCGGTCGTCGACGCGGTGATCGGCGACGATCGGGATGATGAAGAAGGCGAGGTGGTGGCGTGATCCAAGCTTGCCGCCCGCATCCATGTCAATCCGGCCAGCGCCGGCGGGGGACGCAAGCATGAATGCGCGTCCGTCACGCCCGGCTCGCTGGCAGCAACAGCTCGCGCGCCGCGCGCAGCACGCGCAAGCCGCGCAAGTGCTGACCGTGGAGGGACGCCTGCGCCGCGTCGTCGGACTGACGCTGGAAGCCGAAGGCTGCGAAGCGCCGCTGGGCGCGCGTTGCCTGGTCGATGCCGCCGATGGCACCGCGCTGGATACCGAGGTGGTCGGTTTTGCGGATGAACGCTTGCTGCTGATGCCGGTCACCGAAATGCATGGTGTATTGCCCAATGCGCGCGTGCGTCCCTGCACGCGCACGGGCGGGCTGCCGGTCGGCGAAGCATTGCTCGGCCGCGTGGTCGGCGCCGACGGCATGCCGCTGGATGGGCTGGGCCCGCTGCGTGCCGACGCGCATGCTGCGCTCAAGCGCGAGCCGATCAATCCGATGGCGCGCAAGCCGATCGACACGGCGCTCGACACCGGCGTGTGCGCCATCAATGCCTTGCTTACCGTGGGCCGCGGCCAGCGCATTGGCCTGTTCGCCGGTTCCGGTGTGGGCAAATCCACGCTGCTTGGCATGATGACCCGCTATACCGATGCCGACGTCGTGGTGGTCGGGCTGATCGGCGAACGCGGCCGCGAAGTCAAAGAGTTCGTCGAGCAGACGCTGGGCCATGAAGGCCGCGAACGCGCGGTGATCGTGGCCGCGCCGGCCGACGCGCCGCCGCTCAAGCGCCTGCGCGGCGCGCAGTACGCCACCGCGATCGCCGAATGGTTCCGCGATCGCGGCCAGCGCGTGTTGTTGCTGATGGATTCGCTGACCCGCTACGCCCAGGCGCAACGCGAAATCGCGCTGGCGATCGGCGAGCCGCCGGCGACCAAAGGCTATCCGCCTTCAGTATTCGCGCTCATGCCCGCCCTGGTCGAGCGCGCGGGCAACGATGCGCAAGGACGCGGTTCGATCACCGCCTTCTATACCGTGCTGACCGAAGGCGACGATCATCGCCACGATCCCATCGCCGATGCGGCGCGCGCGATCCTGGACGGCCATATCGTGCTGTCGCGCGATCTGGCCGAGGCCGGCCATTATCCGGCGATCGATATCGAAGCATCGATCAGCCGCGTGATGCCGGCGGTGGTCACGAAAGAACAGATGCGCGCCGCGCAGCGTTTTCGCCAGGTGTATTCGGCCTATCGCCAACGGCAGGACCTGATCGCCGTCGGCGCTTACCAGAAAGGCGCGGATGCACAGGTGGACCAGGCGATTGCCATGTGGCCGCGCCTGACCCGCTTCCTGCAGCAGGAAGTGGATGAACCGGTCGAACTGCGCGCCGCGCAGGAACGGCTGGGTGCCCTCGCTGCGGAGATCACGGCATGAGCTCGCGTTCGGATCGTTTGCAACCAGCGGTAGACCAGGCGCAAAAGCGTCAGCAGGATGCCTTGCAGCGCCTGGCCGAACACCAGCAGAAACTGGCCCATGCCGAGCAGCAGCTGGAAGAACTCAGGCGCTATCGCCTGGACTACAGCCTCAGCGACGGTGGCCTGACGGTCAGCGCCCTGCTCAACCGTCAACAATTCGTCGAACGCATCGACCAGGCCATCTTGCAGCAAGGCCGCCTGGTCGAACGCCTGCAACGGCAGGTCGACCAGGCACGCGAGCGCTGGTTGCATGCGCACGCGCGCGAAAACGCGCTGGATACGGTGGTGGAAGGCTTACGCGAGCAGGAGCAGCAGCGCGAACAGCGCCTGGAACAGGCCGAAGTGGACGAGCGCATGCAATACCGCAATCGCCGCGTGGGCCGGTCATGATGGCGCCGGCGAGGAATGGCGCAGTTTTTGCTGCGCAAGCAATGATCGTCTGCCGAACGAGTATCCGCGCATGAGTGCCAGCCCTTTACCCGCCGTCCCGGCCGCCCCGCCAGCGCCAATGAGCAGCAGTGCGCCGCCATCATCGGCCAGCCGCCAGCGCAACGATGGCGCTTTCCAGGCGCGCTTGCAGGACGCGCGGCAAGAAAACGAGGCGTCTTCCAGCGACAAGTCGGATGCGTCCAGCAGCACCAAGGCGACCAGCGGCCAGGGCGGAACCAGCGCTGCCGGCACCGCCAAGCCCGGTGCGGACCCGTCGGCCCAGGACGCGGCGCAGCAGGACGACGCGGACAGCGATAGCACGCTCGCCGTGCCCGATGCGATATCGCTCGCCAGCGCCGTGCTCCATCTGATCGACCATGCCGTCGGCGACAGCGGCAGCCATGGCGCGCCCGTCGCCAGCGCCACCAAGTCCACGCAGCAAACAATTGCCAAGCATGCCGCGCCATCGCAACCGGCTGGATTAATGGCGCCGCTACCGTTGCCGACGACAGCGGCGGTCAGCAACGGCAATGCCGATGCGGGTGCCGCCATCGGCGGCGCGACAGGCGGCGCAGCAGCATCGTCATCCGCGCTGTTGTTGCACAAAGCATTCGCGAATGCGGCAGATTCTGGTGCTGGCGATGCCGACTCCGGCGCCGCCAGTGCATTGGGCGATGCCAGCGCAGCGGCACAAGGCGGCAGCGCCGATCCGACGCAAGCGCTGGCCGGCGCGCTATCCGCGGCGAGCCATGTCGCCATCGCTTCGACGGCAGCCGCACCGGCGGCGGCGGCGGCCACGCCAGGCGGAGCTGACGTGAGCGCGTTGGCGGGTCTCGGCGCGGTATCGAACGCGATGCCTGCCGCCACGGCATCCACGGGGCACAGCCTCGGCATGAACGCGCCGGTCGGCTCTTCCGGTTTTGCCAAGGAACTCGGCCAGCAGGTCACCTGGCTTAGCGGGCAGGAGGTCAAGCAGGCGCAGATACGCCTCAATCCGCAGGACCTCGGCCCGCTCGATGTGAAGGTAAGCGTCGAGCACGGCCGCGTCGACGTGGCCTTCATGACCCAGCATCCGGCCGCCACCGCAGCCGTACAGCAAGGGCTGGGGCAACTCAGCCAGATGCTCGGCGGGCACGGCCTCTCGCTCGGCCACACTAGCGTGGGCCAACAGGCGCAACAGCAATTCAGCGGCCACCAGCAGGCGCAAGATGGCTCGCGGTTATCCAACGATGGGGAAGACCCGGCCGAGGTTGGCGCAATCGGCGCATCGCAGCGTGTTGCCATCGGTCTCGTCGACGCCTTCGCCTGAAGAAGCACCGGCTCGCCGATCGGCCGGCCTACATCGAAATGTGATTGCAGACAGATAAACAAGCGCTAACGCTGTTTACGGTATCAGCCAGGCCGACGTGTTTTCGGCCGTGCGCGGGCGCAGTCAACCCACAGCAAAGGCATCGTTGCTTGCTGCGCTTATGGAAAAAACAACGCCGCCCAGGATCAGGCGCGGCGAGCCAGGAACTGGCTTTGAAAGGAGCATTACTTATGAAAATCAAAGCGATCATGTCGGCGGCCATGGGGTTTGCGTGCGTGGCGGCTATCGCCTGCCTGTCACCCGCTTACGCCGCTACGACAGCTGGACAAGCCACGGTGGCTTATTTCTCGTTCGTGCAAACCGGAATGCTTACGCGAATGCCGCACGAATTCGTATTCGCGGTAGATGATCCGGTATTGGTGGAGCAAATACGGGACGTCATTGCGAACAGCTCCGCCTCCGCAGATGTGCATATTGCCGGCAGGATCGACATCGGGCGCGAAGCCTACAACGAGGAATGGCCATTCCATCTCGTGCCAGGAACAGTCCATTTATTCCGCAACGCCCCCGAAGTCTGCCACGCCACTCCGTTCGAAATCGAGGAGCATCTGGCGGAAGTAGGCGGCGCGTTCCTTCCAGGCAACGAATGGTGTTCCTGGAACTCGAGATTGGTTCGCGAGGTTGCCGTGCCATAGGCGCGGCATGCCGCAACGCAGAACCTAACAGCCATCAATGGCTGGCCCCTCTCGTTGTGAGAGGGGCCAGATGCGTTTACGGCGGCGCGGCCTGGGCTTGCAACAGGTTGTTGCCGAACGCATTCGCCAAGCTGGCGGTATCAAACGCGAGCAATGATCCGCAACGATCAAGGAATCGCAGCTTTTTTATTGCGATCTCTGACAAAAGAGTGTCGCCCCCGGACGGCCACCAGTCACCTGGCTGCGTCCGGCCCTGACGGAATCGCCACGCCAAACCCGCGCCTGCCTTCCGCCGCGCGTCAATAAATTGCCATGGCCGCTTCACGCCATCCGTGAAAACCGCGCTGCGCTGCGATCCGCCGCCATGGCACGACGCTTGCTAAAACTCCTGTAGACAAGCCTGCTCCATGCGAGCCAGGCAGCGCGCTTTCTACGTTGGAGTTGAGGTCGTTCATGGCTTACGCCGAGGATGTCGAGGATGAAGTGCCGGTCGTCACCCCCAAGAAAGGTGGCAAAGGCAAGTGGGTAGCCATTGGCGTGGTGGCGCTGGTATTGCTTGGCGCAGGTGGTTATGCGTTGACCCGCCCGCACGCGGGGAAAGCGGGTGCGGAAGCGGCCGAAGCGCCAAAGGCGCCCGAAATCTTCCTGCCGCTGGATCCGGCTTTCGTCGTGAATTTCCAGGACCAGGACGCCACCCGCTATCTGCAGGTCGGCGTGACCGTGATGACGCATGACCAGACCGCCGTGCAGGCGATGAAAGACAGCGATCCGGTGATCCGCAACGCGCTGGTGATGCTGTTCAGCAGCCAGACCTACGCGGGACTGAGCGATACCGCCGGCAAGCAAAAGCTGCAGGCCGAAGCGCTGGATGCGGTGCGCAAGATCGTGGCCGACCGAACCGGCAAGCCGGATGTCGACGCGCTGTACTTCACCAGTTTCGTCATGCAGTGAGAGAGCGATGAGCGACCTGCTATCCCAGGAAGAAATCGACGCCCTGCTCAATGGCGTCGACGACGGCAAGATCGAAACCGAAAGCGACGTGCCGCCGCCGCCGGGCACGGTGCTGGATTTCGACTTCACCCAGCAGGATCGCATCGTGCGCGGGCGCCTGCCTACGCTGGAAATGATCAACGACCGCTTCGCGCGCTTCTTCCGCACCGCGCTGTTCGGCGTGCTGCGCAAGACCTGCGAAGTGTCGGTGCTCGGCGTGAAGATGCTCAAGTTCAATGAATACGTGCATGGCCTGGCCGTGCCCAGCAATCTCAACCTGATCCGCCTGAAGCCGCTGCGCGGCACCGGGCTGGCGGTGATGGAGCCGCGGCTGGTGTTCACCGTGATCGACAACTTCTTCGGTGGCGACGGCCGCTACCACGCGCGGATCGAAGGCCGCGATTTCACGCCGACCGAAAACCGTGTGATCCAGATCCTGCTTGCCGAAGTGTTCGGCTCGATGACGGAGGCGTGGGCGCCGGTGATGCCGGTGCAATTCGAATTCCTCAATTCGGAAATCAATCCGCAATTCGCCAACATCGTGAGCCCGACCGAGACAGTGGTGGTGTCACGCTTCCATGTCGAACTCGATGGCGGCGGCGGCGAAGTACACCTCACCCTGCCTTATTCGATGGTGGAGCCGATCCGCACCATGCTCGACGCCGGTGTGCAAAGCGACCGCATGGGCGAGCGCGACGAACGCTGGATCCATTGCCTGCACGACGAAGTGATGGATGCGGAAGTGGAACTCAGCTCACTGCTGCTGGAAACACAGATCAGCATCGGCGACTTCCTCGGCCTGCGCATCGGCGATGTGATTCCGGTCAACATGCCCGAGGCCACTACGGTCTTCGCCGAAGACGTACCGGTCTTCCGTGGCCACTACGGCCAATCCAACGGCCGCTATGCGGTGCGCTACAAGGTCGCGGCCGGGCGTCGCGCGCCGCTTCCCTCCCTCGACTTCAGCCAAGAAAAAATCTCATGAGCCAGAGCATTGATATCGCCGCCGTGGCAGCGAAGAACGGCGAACGTCCCCTCGAGTTCGACACCTTGAACGAGGCCGGCGGCGAACCCGCCGATGTCAGCCTCGACATGATCCTGGATGTGCCGGTGACGCTGGCGATGGAAGTCGGCCGCACCCGCATCAGCATCCGCAATCTGCTGCAACTCAACCAGGGTTCGGTAGTGGAGCTGGATCGTGCCGCGGGCGAGCCGCTGGACGTGTTCGTCAACGGCACCCTGGTGGCGCACGGCGAAGTGGTGGTGATCAACGAAAAGTTCGGCATCCGCCTGACCGACGTGATCAGTCCGGCCGAACGGGTACGGAAGCTCCGATGAGCAGCCTGACGTTTGCGCCGGCGGCGAGCATGCCCGACGTCAATGTCACGGGCGAACTGATCCGTGTGGTGCTGAGCCTGGGCGCCATCGTGGCGCTGATCTTCGTGGCCGGCTGGCTGACGCGCCGGTTGCAGTCGCGCCAGTTCGCCGGTGGGCGACGCTTGCGCTGCGTGGAATCGATGCAGGTCAGCGCGCGCGAGCGGGTACTGTTGATCGAAGCCGATGGCAAGCGCCTGCTGGTCGGCGTGGGGGCCGGCGGCGTGCGTGCCCTGCACGTGTACGAAGGCAGCGTGCCGGTCGAGCCGGCGCCGGCGCTTGCTCCGCTGCCGCCGTTCGCGGAGCTGTTGGGCCGCCTGGGACGCAAGTCATGAAGAAGTGGTATTGCCGCTTCATCGTGTTGTGCCTGCTCGGCTTGCTGCCGCTGGGAGTCCGCGCGGCCACGGCCGCCAGCACCGCCACGGTTTCCGCGGCGGTGACACCGATCGCGCCGATCGCGCCGATTTCATCCTCGGCCGGCATTCCGGTACTGACCGTGCAGAACGCTGGCGCCGGCCAGAATTGGAGCCTGTCGTTGCAGGTGGTGGCACTGATGACCGTGCTCACCGTGCTGCCGGCCGTGCTGCTGATGATGACCTCGTTCACGCGCATCATCATCGTTTTGAGCTTCCTGCGGCAGGCGCTGGCTACGCAATCCACGCCGCCGAACCAGGTGCTGCTGGGGCTTGCGTTGTTCCTGACCTTCTTCGTGATGTCGCCCGTGCTCGACCGTGCCTACGAGAATGGCGTCAAGCCGTACATGGATCACCAGGTCAGCGCGGACGTCGCGATTCCCGCCGCCGCCGCGCCGTTCAAGCGCTTCATGCTGAACCAGACGCGCGATACGGACTTGCAGCTGTTCACGCGCCTGGCCAGGCAACAACCGTATGCCAGCAAGGATGACGTGCCGTTCCGCGTCGCGATGCCGGCTTTCGTCACCAGCGAACTGAAAACCGCGTTCCAGATGGGCTTCCTGCTGTTCATTCCCTTCCTGGTGATCGACGTGGTGGTGGCGAGCGTGCTGATGTCGATGGGCATGGCGATGGTGTCGCCGTCGATCATCTCGCTGCCGTTCAAGATCATGCTGTTCGTGATGGTGGACGGGTGGTCGCTGCTGATGGGTACGCTGGCAGGGAGTTTCTACACATGATCGCCGCCAGCGGGAAATCGCCGCCATGACGCCGGAGTGGGTCATCAACTTCGGCCAGCATGCGCTCTATGTCGCCATGATGGTGGCCGCGCCGCTGCTGCTGACCGCGCTGCTGGTGGGGTTGCTGGTCGGCATCATCCAGGCGGCCACGCAGATCCACGAGATGACGCTGAGCTTTATTCCGAAGCTGCTGGCGATGGCGCTGGTCGGGTTGCTGGTGGGCCCTTGGATGCTGCGCACCCTGGTGCAATTCACGCACGACATCATCGTGGGGCTGCCCGGGGCGATCAAATGACGATCCAGATGTCGGCGCTGATCTACTGGCTGTCCGGCCTGTTGTGGGCGCTGGGCCGGGTTGGCGGCTTGTGCATGGTGGCGCCGATCTTCAGCGCGACGGTGATGCCGGCGCGCCTTCGCGTGGCGGTCATCGTGGTGATTACCCTGGTGCTGTCGCCGCTTGCCCCGACGCAGATGGATCTGTTCAGCGCGACCGGCGCCGCGACCATGGTGACGCAGATCCTGATCGGCGGCAGCATCGGTTTCGTGCTGCAACTGGTGTTCCAGGCTGTTTCCTATGGCGGCATCCTGATCGGCCAGAGCATGGGATTGGGGTTCGCCGAAATGGTCAGCCCCACCAGCAACGCCAGCGCGCCGGTGCTGGGGCAGTTCTATCTGGTGATGGTGTCGTTGCTGTTCCTGGCGATGGACGGCCATTTGCAGGTGATATCGCTGCTGGCCGGAAGCTTTCGCAGCCTGCCGCCCGGCGCCACCGGCCTCGATGAAAAATCCCTGTGGGCGATCGTGCTCGCCGGCGGCGACCTGTTTTCCGGTGCGCTGCGCGTCGCCTTGCCCGCGATGACCGCCTTGCTGCTGGTGAACATCGGCTTCGCCGCTACCAGCCGCGCGTCGCCGGCGATGAATCTGTTCGCGGTCGGCTTTCCGATCAGCATCTGCATGGGATTCATCGCGCTGTGGCTGGGGTTGCGCGGCATCGCGAGCGCCTATGCCGCCTTGCAGGGCGTGGGCTGGACTTTGATGCAGCGATTGGCGGGCTTTTGATATGTGCGGCGAAGCCCACATGAACGCGCTATCTGCCTCCTCTCCCCTGCGGGGCACGCGCAGAGGAAGGAAATCGCCAGGAGCTGAGGACTAGCCCATGGCCGAGACCGAAAACGAAGACCGCACCGAACGAGCGTCGGAAAAACGCCTCCAGGAAGCGCGCGACAAAGGCGAGATACCCCGCTCGAACGATCTTTCCGCCGCGATGGTGGTACTGGCCGGCGCCAGCATCCTGCTTTCCTACGGCAGCAGCATGTACGTCCACATGCAGCGCATCTACACGCTGGGCATGGGCTATTCGCGCGAAGACCTTTTCAGCGACCGCCTGACCACCCATGTGCTGGGCGCGGTCATGCACGAAATGCTCGGCGTGCTCGCGCCGGTGTTCGCCGCCACCTTGCTGGCGGCGGTGGGTTCGTCGGTGCTGATCGGCGGCTTCAATTTCAGTGCGGAAGCGTTGATACCGAAGTTCGAACGGCTCGATCCGATCGCCGGCCTGGGCCGCCTGTTTGCGCTGCGTGGCCTGGTTGAGCTGGCCAAGTCGCTGCTCAAGGTGGTGTTCATCGGCGGCGCGCTGGCGCTGCTGTTGCGTCACGACGAAGCCGCCGTGATGACCACCGGCAACGGTTCGGTGGGCGCGGGCGTCGGCGCGGCGCTGTCGCTGGTGGCGCATGCGGCCATGTTGTTCGCGGTGGTGCTGGGCCTGATCGGCGGTATCGACGCAATCTGGCAGCGCTTCGACTACGACCGTCGCCATCGCATGTCCAAGCAGGAAGTGAAGGACGAGCACAAGGACACCGACGGTAATCCGCAGCTGAAGGGGCGCATCCGCCAGATGCAGTACCAGATGGCGCGGCGGCGCATGATCCAGGAAGTGCCCAAGGCCGACGTGATCGTGGTCAACCCCACACACTTCGCGGTGGCGCTGCGCTACGACGATGCACGCATGCGCGCGCCGCGCGTGATTGCCAAGGGCGTGGACGTGCTCGCCCAGCAGATCCGCATGGTGGCTGCCGCGCACCACGTGCCGCTGGTGGAGGCGCCGCCGTTGGCGCGCGCGTTGTACGCCACTACCGAACTGGGCCATGAGATCCCGGCCGCGCTGTACGTGGCGGTCGCGCAGATCCTGGCCTATGTCTACCAATTGAAGCAGGCCGTCGAGCGTGGCGCGCCTGCTCCCGAAGTGCCCAGGCCGGATGTCGATCCCGAGCTGCAGGGCCGCTACCGGCAACCGTAACCCAAGCAAGCAACCGTCAAGGCGACAGGGCATGGCCACAGCAAGCGTTCTGGATACTTTCAAGCAGGTGAGCCGCCGCGGCGCGGGTGCGCCGGTGGTGATGCTGGCGATGCTGGCGATGCTGATGCTGCCGTTGCCGCCGTTCGTGCTGGATATCCTCTTCAGCTTCAACATCGCGCTGTCGCTGGTGATCCTGCTGGCGGTGGTGTACGTGATGCGGCCGCTGGAATTCGCGGCGTTTCCCACGGTAGTGCTGATGGCCACGCTGTTGCGGCTGGCGCTCAATATCGCCTCCACCCGCGTGGTGTTACTGCACGGCCACGATGGCCCCGGCGCCGCCGGCAAGGTGATCGAAGCGTTCGGCGAGTTCGTGATCGGCGGCAATTTCGCGGTCGGCCTGGTGGTATTCGCCATCTTGATGATCATCAACTTCGTGGTGATCACCAAGGGCGCCACCCGCGTGTCGGAAGTCACCGCGCGCTTCACCCTCGATTCGATGCCCGGCAAGCAGATGGCGATCGACGCCGACCTCAACGCCGGCCTGCTGACGCAGGAACAGGCGCGCGAGCGCCGCCAGGAAGTGCGCGAAGAAGCGGATTTCTACGGCTCGATGGACGGCGCGTCGAAGTTCGTGCGCGGCGATGCCACCGCCGGCATCCTGATCCTGCTGATCAACATCGTCGGCGGCTTTTTCGTCGGCGTGCTGCAGCACGGCCTGTCGGCCGCCGAAGCGGCGCGCACGTATACCTTGCTCACCATCGGCGATGGCCTGGTCGCGCAAGTGCCCTCGCTGATGCTGTCGATCGCCACCGCGGTGATCGTCACGCGCGTGTCCAAGTCGCAGGACATGGGCAAGCAGATGGTGGGCCAGGTGTTCGCGCAGCCGCGCGCGCTGGCTGTGGCCGGCGTGGTGCTGCTGGTGATGGGCCTGATTCCCGGCATGCCGAACGTTGCCTTCCTGATGCTGGCCGCCGCCTGCGGCGGCGCGGCCTGGCTGATGATCCGGCGCGAACACGAAGCCAAGGAACGCCTGGCCAAGGCCTCGGCCGAAGCGCTGCCCGCGCCGGCCACGGCCGAGCGGCTGGAACTGGGCTGGGAAGACGTCGCCAGTGTCGATCCGGTCGGCCTGGAAGTGGGCTACCGGCTGATCCCGCTGGTGGACAAGAACCAGGGCGGCGAGCTGATGTCGCGGATCAAATCGGTGCGCCGCAAGCTGTCGCAGGAGCTGGGTTTCCTGGTGGCCGCGGTGCATATCCGCGACAACCTAGACCTCGGCCCCAACACTTACCGCATCGCCCTGATGGGCGTGCCGATGGGCGAGGCCGAGGTGTATACGGAGCGCCACCTGGCGATCAATCCAGGCCGCGTGCACGGCACCCTGCAAGGCGTCGCCACGCGCGATCCCGCGTTCGGGCTGGAAGCGGTGTGGATCGAGAACAGCCAGCGCGATCACGCGCAGACGCTGGGCTACACGGTGGTCGATCCGGCCACGGTGATCGCCACCCACCTGTCGCACATCCTGCAGAACCACGCGCACGAGCTGCTCGGCCACCAGGACGTGCAGCAACTGCTCGACCGCCTCGCGCAGACCGCGCCCAAGCTGGTGGAAGACCTGGTTCCCAAGCGGCTGTCGCTGGGCGTGGTGGTGAAAGTGCTGCAGAACCTGCTCGCCGAGCGGGTGCCGATCCGCAACATGCGCAGCATCGTCGAGTCTTTGGCGGAGCATGCCGGGCAGAGTCAGGATCCCGGCGCGCTGACCGCCTATGTACGGGTCGCCCTGGGCCGCCAGATCGTCCAGGAAATCGCCGGCCTGGGCACCGAAATCCCGGTGCTGACGCTGGCGCCGGAGTTGGAACAGATCTTGCTCGGATCCCTGTCAAGCAGTGGCGCGGCGGGTGCGGCGGTGGAGCCGGGGCTTGCCGACCGCTTGCAGCAGAGCGTGGCGGAAGCGGCGCGGCGGCAGGAGGCCAGCGGCGAACCGGCGGTGATGCTGGTGCAGCCGCAACTGCGTCCGTGGCTTTCGCGCTTCACCCGCCACGTGGCCCAGAACCTGCATGTGCTGGCTTACAACGAAGTACCGGACAACCGTCGCGTGCGATTGGTGCAGGCGATAGGGCGATAGCCCTGCGGGCCAGGATGGCCCGAGCAGAAAAAGTGCAGGACGCACTTTTTCCGCATCAAGCATGACGGTGGTTAGGTAGCAGATAAGTCTTGGAGCATCGGATGATTGACATCAGCGTGAATACAAAGTGGCTCATGCACGCGACATCCGAGGTCGAAGTCAGGAGCATGCCATGAAGATCAAACGTTTCCTGGCTCCCGACATGCGCCAGGCCATGCGCGACGTGCGCGCGGAACAGGGTGCCGACGCGGTGATCCTGTCGACGCGCCGCATGGAAGAAGGCATCGAGATCATCGCCGCGGTCGACTACGACGAGACGCTGATGCGCGAGGCCGTGCGCCACAACGCGCCCGCGCCGGCGATCACGCCTGAAGCGATCAAGCCGCCGCTGAAAGAAGTCGCCAGGGAACTGCCGAAGGAGCGCATGAAAGAAGTGCCCAGGGAGCCGGTCAAGGAAGTGCGCGCCACGACACCACCACCGCCGCCGATGCCGGTCCCGCCCAGCGAGATCGCCGCGCTGCAGCCGATGATGGAACAGAACGCGCTGGAGACCGCGCGCATGCGCACCGAACTGGGTGGCCTGCGCCAGTTGCTCGAGCAGCAGCTTTCCAGCCTGGCGTGGAACGATATGGAACGCCGCAGCCCGATGCGCGCGCGCGTGCTGCGCGACATGTCGCGGCTGGGCATCGAGACCGATGTGGCGCGCCAGCTGATCGACGAGCTGCCCGAGGAATTGAATGCCGACCAGGCGCGCTACCTGCCACTGGGCCTGCTCAGCCGCAGCCTGCAAGTCAGCGGCCGGCGCCTGGCCGATACCGGCGGCGTCACCGCGCTGGTCGGTCCCACCGGCGTGGGCAAGACCACGACGATTGCAAAATTGGCCGCGTGTGCGGTGATGAACCATGGCCCGGCCAAGGTGGCGCTGGTCAGCACCGATCACTACCGCATTGGCGCGGCCGCGCAGCTGGAACATTACGGCCGCCTGCTGGGCGTGCGCGTGTATCCGGCCTACGACGCGGCCGGCCTGGCGCAGACGCTCAACCTGCTGCGCGATCACCACACCGTGCTGGTCGATACCGCTGGCGTGTCCGGCAACGATCCGCGCCTGCAACAGCAGATGGATGTGTTGCGCGACGCCGGCGTACAGGGCGGCGCGAAGCTGCGCGCCTGCCTGGTGCTGGCGGCCAATGCGCAGGCCTCCGCGCTGGACGAATCCGTGCGCGCCTACCTGCCGCTGCGCCCGGGCGCATGCATCGCGACCAAGCTGGACGAGGCGCCGAGCCTGGGCGGCTTGCTGTCGACGCTGATCCGCCACCGGCTGGCGCTCGATTGCACCACCGACGGCCAGCGCGTACCCGAGGATATCGCCGCCGCCGATGCGCGCGTGCTGGTGTGCCGCGCGGCGCAGACACCGAAACGGCTGGGCTCCGGCCCGGACGACCTGGACATGGCCGAGCGCTTCGGCCTGGCGGTGGCCGGTCTATGAACACGGCGCACTTCAACGAATTTCATCGCCGCGCGAGCGTGGTCCCGAGCCTTGGACGTTCCCTGGCCAAGGCGGCAGGGAAGCATGAGGGTGCACGGAACGTATCAACGCACACGGGCGTCAACGCATGAGCGAGGCATTGCAAGTGAATCAGGCAGCAGGCTTGCACCATCTTTTTTCCGCCGCCCGCGAACACCGGGACGAGCTGGACAGTTTCCACCAGGCGGCGAGCCTGCGCCCGGTGGTCGGCAAGTGTCGCACCACGCGCACCATCGCCGTCGCCGGCGGCAAGGGCGGGGTCGGCAAGACCACGGTCGCGGTGAACCTGGCGATGGCGATGGCGATGGCCGGGCGCGACGTGATGTTGCTGGATGCCGACATGGGCGTCGCCAACATCGACGTGCAGCTTGGCCTGAACCCTACGCGCCATGTCGGCCATCTGCTGGAGGGTCACTGCACCTTGCAGGACCTGATCATGCCGGCCCAGCACGGCCTGAAGGTGGTGCCGGGCGGCTCGGGCGTGCGCCGGCTGGCAAAGATGGGCAACGGCGAGCACGCCGCGGTGATCCGCGCCTTCGACGAGCTGATCCAGCCGCCGGAGTTCCTGGTGGTGGATACCGCCGCCGGCGTCGCCGACAACGTGGCGATGTTCGCCGCGGCCGCCGACGACGTGCTGATCGTGGTCTGCGATGAGCTGGCCTCGCTGACCGATGCCTACGCGCTGATCAAGATCCTGGCGCACGACTTCGGCGTGCGGCGCTTCCATATCGTCGCCAACATGGTGCGCCAGGCTGGCGACGCGAAAAAACTCTACGAAAAACTGGCGCGGGTATGCGGGCGGTTCCTCGACGTAGCCCTCGATTACATGGGCATGCTGCCGTATGACGAATGGCTGCGCCAGGCCATCCGCCGGCAGGGCGCGGTGGTGGACCTGTGGCCGTCCAGCCGTGCGGCGGTCGGATTCAAGCAATTGGCGGGTGCGGTCGATACATGGGGAAAACCCGCGTGCCCGGACCTCGGACGCATTGCTTTTTTCAGCGGCCAGAACATACCGGCCGCGGGGTGGTGACATGAACGTGGCTTCGGAATACCTCCAGCTGCAGCGCGAAGATGCGGACCAATTGGTGCGCCGGCACGCGCCGCTCGTGCGGCGGATCGCCTATCACCTGATGGGACGGTTGCCGCCCAGCGTGGATGTGGGAGACCTGGTGCAGGCGGGCATGATCGGCTTGCTGGAAGCGGCGCGAAACTTCACCACCGATCGCGCGGCCAGCTTCGAGACGTATGCGGGCATCCGCATCCGTGGCGCGATGCTGGACGAACTGCGGCGTACCGACTGGACCCCCCGTTCGGTGCACCGCAAGGTGCGTGAAGTGGCCGAGGTGGTGCGGCAGATCGAAAACGAAACCGGGGCCGACGCGGAAAGCGCCGAAGTGGTGAAGCGGCTTGGCATCAGCGCCGAGGAATACCACCAGGTGCTGGCCGATGCGACCAGCGCGCGGCTGCTCAGCCTGACCGCGCCGGACGACGGCGAAGGCGGCGAGGGCAGTGCGCTGGATGTGGCCGACCACGACAACCTCGGCCCGCAGGACAGCATCGAGCAGAACGGCCTGCGCGAAGCGCTGGCCGAAGCGATCGGCACGCTGCCCAAGCGCGAGCAACTGGTGATGTCGCTGTACTACGAGCAGGAATTGAACTTGAAGGAAATCGGCATGGTGCTTGGCGTAACCGAATCGCGCGTATGCCAGATCCATGGCCAGGCGCTGGTGCGGCTGCGCGCGCGCATGGGGGACTGGCGCGATGGTTGACCGCAACAACATGTGGAAAGGCTGCGCACGCGCGCGCCCTCTGCCCACCGGGGAGGGGGCTGGGGTGAGGGGTCAGCCTTGCGAGGCGTCGCATCCATAGGCCGGCGCTTCAAAAAACTATCGCGCGAGCTTGCTCCCTCACCTCGATCCTCTCCCCGGTGGGGAGAGGAAGAACAACTCCCCACCCGTTTCTGCTTTCGGAGAAAAAGCGTTGGACAAGAACATGAAAATCCTCGTGGTGGACGATTTCTCCACCATGCGGCGAATCGTCCGCAACCTGCTGGTCGAACTGGGTTTCAGCAATCCGCTGATCCAGGAAGCCGACGACGGTCATAACGCGCTGGCCATGCTGAAGGCCAACCCCTTCGACATGGTCGTCACCGACTGGAACATGCCGAACATGACCGGCATCGAGTTGCTGCAGGCGATCCGCGCCGAGCCCAAGCTCAAAGGCTTGCCGGTGCTGATGGTGACCGCCGAGAACAATCGCGAACAGATCATCGCCGCTGCCCAGGCCGGCGTGAACGGATACATCGTCAAGCCCTTCACGGCGGTCACGCTGAAGGAAAAGCTGGACAAGATCTTCGAGCGCCTGGCTGCCAGTGGAGCCTCCGCATGAACGCCCCCGATAACGCCGCAGTCAGTGAAGGCCTGCCGCCCGAAGTCCTCGCATTGCTCAACAGCACCGACGGCGCCGCTTTCGAGCAAGCCCTGGACACGATGGTGCGCCAGCGCGAGCAACACCTGTTCCGCGCGCTTGGCGTGCTTGCGCGCGATTTGCACGGTGCGGTGAGCCGCCTTGGCAGCGACCTGGCCAACGAAGGCGTGCCCGACAGCATGGTCGACGCACGCAACTACCTGGCCGAAGTACTGGAAATGAGTTCCAAGGCGGCCCATCGCAGCCTGGATTTCGTCGACCGCATCCGTCCGGAAGCCGAAGCGCTGTCCAACAACGCCGTCGCCGTGCTTGATTTCAACAACAGCGAAACCGATCCGGCCGCGGTGCTGGCGCGCCAGGCACAAGTGTTCGCGAATGCCTGCTGCGAAGGCCTCAACGACATGGTGCTGGTGCAGTCGTGGCAGGACCTGGCCGGCCAGCGCGTCAAGAAAGTGGTGAGCTTTATCGAGAGCGTCGAATCCTCGCTGCTGGAACTGGTGCGGCTCACGGGTGCGCTCGCCGGGCGCGAAGCGCCGGTGGAAGTGGCCAAGGTGTCCAGCCAGGACGAAGTCGATCGCTTGCTGAGCGAATTCGGATTCTGAGCATGCAGCGAATGCGCGGCACTTCGGCGAAACGAACGATGGCCCTTTTCCTGGAGGGCAGGTTGGCGGGTAACGCTTCATCTCGCCGCGATGTCATGCCCGCGAAGGCGGGCATCCATCTGCACGTTCCGCGGGCGAGCAACGTGGATGCGCGTTTGGGTGGGCACGGCGCGAAAAGACTGGGCGTCGCCAGAAAGAACAGCGGCATGGCCAAGGATGCACATTGATGGATCCGAACCTGGACAGCGAGCTGCGTGACGACTTCCTGGTCGAGGCCGGGGAGTTGGTGCAACGGCTGGGCGAACAGCTGATCGAGCTGGAAGCTTCGCCGCACGATCGCGAGCTGCTCAACGCGGTGTTCCGCGTGTTCCACACGGTCAAGGGCGGCGCCGGATTCCTCGGCGTCGAGCCGATGGTACAGCTGTGCCACAACGCCGAGGAATTGCTCAACGACGCACGCAACGCCAGGCTGGTATTGAACGCGGCGCATATGGACGCGCTGCTCGAAGCGCTGGACCTGCTCAATGCGATGATGTCGGCGCTGGCCAACGGCGAGCCGATGACGCCGCCGCCGCAAGCATTGTTGCAGCGGCTGCAACCGGTGGTGGATGCCGTGCCGATGGCCGACGCCGCGCCGGCGCGCGCCGCCGATCCGGTCGAAGTGGAATTCGAAGCGCTGCTCGATACCTTGTATGGCCGTGGCGGCGTCCCCGGCGCTCCCGCGCATGCGGCCAAGGAAATCGGCGACGACGAATTCGAAAGCCTGCTCGATACCCTGCACGGCAAGGGTGCCGCACCGGGCGCGAAGCCGGAGGTGGTGGAAAAGGCCGACATCAGCGAGGACGAATTCGAAGCCTTGCTGGACAATCTGCATGGCAAGGGCGCGGCACCGGGCCACGTGGCTGCGGCGCCGGCTCCTGCGCCCGCACCGGCTCCTGCACCAGGCGCCGCCCGTTCGCCCGCCGCCAAGCCGCAAGGCGAGAACACGGTGCGCGTCGATACCACGCGCCTGGATACGCTGGTCAACCGCGCCGGCGAGCTGGTGTTGTTGCGCAATCGCCTGTTGAGCCTGGCTACCCGCAGCGAGAACGAATCGCTGTCGGCGATGGCGGGCGATCTCGATCGCGTTTCCGACGATCTGCAAACCGCCGTGCTGGGCATGCGCATGCAGCCGGTAGGCCGCCTGTTCCAGCGCTTCCCGCGCATCGTGCGCGATCTTGCGCGCCAGCTCGGCAAGGAAATCGAGCTGATCACCCAGGGTGAAGACACCGATCTGGACCGCAGCCTGGTCGAAGCGTTGGCCGATCCGCTGATCCACCTGTTGCGCAACGCCGTCGACCACGGTCTGGAAGATCCGGCCGGCCGCGCGCGTGCCGGCAAGCCGGCCAAGGGCAAGGTAACGCTGTCGGCCAGCCAGCGCGGCGAACGCATCGTGATCTCGGTCAGCGACGACGGCCGTGGCATGGATCCGGAAGTGCTGCGACGCAAGGCGGTCGAAAAAGGCGTGATCGACGCCACGCAGGCCGCGCGCCTGTCGGAAGTGGAATGCTATGAACTGATTTTCCGTCCCGGCTTCAGCACTGCCGCGACGATCTCCGATATCTCCGGCCGCGGCGTCGGCATGGATGTGGTGAAAACCCGCGTCGCCGAACTTGGCGGCACCTTGCAGGTGCATTCGCGCCTGGGTCATGGCAGCACGCTGGAACTTACCGTACCGCTGACGCTGGCGATCCTGCGCGTATTGATGGTGCGCGTGGCCGATCGCCTGTTCGCGCTGCCGCTCAGCAACGTCAGCGAAGTGTTCGAACTTTATCCGCAGCACGATCACCTGCTCGATGGCCGCCGCGTTGCCGCGCATCGCGGCCGCGCGCTGGTGCTGGGCGACCTGGCCGACTGGGCCGGCGTGCAAGGTGCCGGCGGACACCACGGGGTGGTGCTGCACGTAGGGCATATGCATCTGGGTTGCCTGGTGCATGAAGTGATCGGCCGCGAGGACGTAATGGTGAAACCGCTTGGCCCGCTGTTCGAAGGCGTACCAGGCGTGGCGGGCGCGACCGTAACCGGCGACGGCCGCCTGGCGCTGGTGCTGGACCTGGCAGCCCTGTCGCAGGACGACGGACGACTGCTGCCTTCGCTGAAGGTGTCGGCATGATGCACGCGCACTTCGCCGCGACACGCATGACTCCCTCTCCCCTGCGGGGCACGCGGAGAGGGAGCCATAGCAAGATCGCGTTGACGCACGGTGAGTCGGCATGGACGTCGTAAGCATCGCCGGCACCATCCTCGCCTTCGTGGTGCTGATCGTCGGCGCCATCCTCAAGGGCACCGACGTTTCCGCGCTGTGGAATCCGGCGGCGTTCGTGATCGTGTTCATCGGCACCATCTCCGCCTTGTTGTTGCATACACAGGGCAAAGTACTCAAGCGTGCGGCGGGCATGTTGAAGATGGTCTACAAGCCGCCGGAATTGCATCCTTCGGACCTGATCAGCCGGGTGATCGGCTGGAGCGAAATCTCGCGCCGCCAGGGCCTGCTCGGGCTGGAATCGCACATCGAGGCCGAAGAAGATCCGCTGGTGAAGAAGGGCCTGCAATTGCTGGTCGACGGCAGCGAGCCCGAAGCGATCCGCAGCGTGCTGGAGCTGGAAGTGGAAACGCGCGAGCAGGCCGATCTGCATGCTGCGAAAGTGTATGAGCAAGGCGGCGTGTATTCGCCCACCATGGGCATCATCGGCGCGGTGCTGGGCCTGATGGCGGTGATGCGCGATCTCACCGATCCGGCCAAGCTCGGCCATGGCATCGCCGCGGCGTTCGTCGCCACCATTTACGGCATCAGCCTGGCCAACCTGTTGCTGCTGCCGATCGGCGCGCGCCTGAAGGCGCTGATCAACAAGCAGACGCAGGTGCGGGAAATCTTGATCGAGGGCTTGATCTCGATCGCGCAGGGCGACAACCCGCGGCAGATCGAGAGCAAGTTGCAGGGTTATCTCGTATGAGACGCCGGCACAAGCACGAAGAGCACGCCAATCACGAAGCCTGGGTGATCCCGTATGCGGATCTGCTGACCTTGCTGCTGGCGCTGTTCGTGGTGCTGTATGCGATGTCGAGCGTCAACACCACCAAATATCGCGCGCTGGCGCAGGCGATTTCGGCTGCTTTCAACGGCTCGCGCAGCGTGATCCAGCCGATTACGCCCAACCCGTCGCAATCGAGCATGCCGGTGCCGACCAACAAGCCGGCGCCGATCCCGCGCACGCCGCTGGCGCAGATCCTGCTGCCGGTGCTGACCCAGCACATCGCCACGCCGGCGACCGAGCAAGGCAAGGCTTCGGACCAGAACAAGAACCGACTGAGCGACGAACAGCAAAACCTCGAACGCATCCGCAACGAAGTCGAGCACGCGCTGCAACCGCTGATCGACAAGAAACTGGTGATCGTGCGGCGCACGCCGAACTGGCTGGAAATCGAAATCCGCACGGACATTCTGTTCCCCAGTGGCGTCGCCACGCTGTCGCCATCGGCCAACCAGGTGCTGAGCAGCCTCGGCACGATCCTGGCGCCGTTTGCCAACCCGCTGCGCGTGGAAGGCTATACCGACGACATGCCGATCGATACCGCCGTGTATCCGTCGAACTGGGAGTTGTCCGCCGCACGCGCCGCCAGCGTGGCGCGGCTGTTCGCCGAGCACGGCGTGGATCCGGAGCGGCTGGGCATCGTCGGTTGGGGGCAGTATCGTCCCGCGGCCGATAACGCCAGCGAAGACGGACGCAACCGGAATCGCCGCGTGCTGGTGGTGGTGCTGAGCGACAAGGCGGGACCGCGACGCTTCTATACCAACAGCGACCAGATCAACCAGACCGCCGACGCAGATGGCCATGCCACGGACGATTCGAACGCCGCGCCCGTCGCGACACCGGTTTCCGCCGCGCTTGCCGCGCCCGTCCATACGGCGCCGCTGGTGGTGACGCCGGGCGGGCTTCCGTCCGCGCCGGTGATCACGCCGATCGCGACCATCGTTGCCACGCCAGCGGCGACCTCGCCGCCGCAACCCGTCACACCCCAGAGCAAGGGATAGGGCCCGCGCATGAACCTTGTGTCCGATATCGAAAAAATCGCGAGCGAACCGTGGCTGTCTTTCCAGTTGGGAGGACAGCACTACGCCGTATTGCTGAATAAAGTCAGCGAAGTGATCCGCGACCAGCTACCCACGCCGGTGCCCGGCGCGGCCGCGGACTTGCTCGGCATCTGCCATCTGCGCGGGCACATCGTGCCAGTCATGGACGGGCGCCGCCGCCTTGGGCTGGAGCGGGCGTCAGCGCCTGATCCGGCCTCGGTGCGCATCGTGGTGTTCGCGCATGACACGCATCGCGTCGGTTTGCGGGTGGACGCGGTGGGGGATTTGCTGCAGCCGAAGGCAGCCGCCATCGAGCCGCCACCCGCGCGTCCGGCGCGGATGGACGATCCCGTGCAGGCGGTAATGGGTTGGCAGGGTGGTTTTGTCGCGCTGCTCGATGTCGCGCGTGTGTGCCGTCTTCACCGGGAGTTGAAAGATGTTGCTTGAAACGACAGTGGTTTTGGTAGTGGCGCTGCAGGCGGTCGCGATCGTCCTGCTCTGGCAGCAAGGCCGTCGCTTGAAACGTGGCGTGCGCATGAAACGCGGTGGGGCCGCCAGCGGCGGCGAAGCCGGCGGCGTGCCGGAACTGCTGATCGTCAATGCGCTGAGCAAGATCGATCATCGCCTGGGCATGCTGGAGGAACGCACGCAGCAGCGCGCGGCCGAGCCGGCGGCGTTGCGGCGTTCGGTCGAGGTGCCCGCCACGCAGATGACGTCGCTGCGGTCGGCGGGCCATCACTCTTCCGCCAGCAATTACGAACTGGCGCAGCAACTGGCGCGCGAGGGTAGCGGCCTGGATCAGTTGATGGCGTGCTGTGGGTTGTCGCGCCACGAAGCGGAGCTGGTGCTGCGTTTGTACGCCAAGCGCGCCTGAGCGGCTTTCGGATGTTCCTCCTCTCCCTCCGGGGAGAGGATCGAGGTGAGGGGGACACTCTGGCGCCGTTGCATATCGAAGCGACGCTTCGAAGAATGCTTGCCGCGAGGATGGCTGGAGGGGAGAGGATGTTTCTTGCGACAGGGCTAGGCGTCCGCCTTGCGTGAAGCCTCATAGATGCTCGCCAGCACGGCCGCAGCCGCGGCATATAAAAGCGGCGGTACTTCCGCGCTCATGCGCAGCGATACCAGCAGCGCGGCGATCTGCGGATCGTGGTGCATCGGCAGGCCCAGCGCTTGCGCATGCCGGAACAGGTTTTCCACATCGTGCGTGGGGAAGTTCGCCGAAGCCTGGGTGCCATCCGCGCCTCCCGGCAAGCGAAGCACTACCTTGCGTTGCGGGGCGGGCAGCAGCGGCGCGCTCATACCGTCGCCTTCAGGAATACCGCGCTGACGCTGTTGCCGGCCTGCGGCAGGCCGAACTGGCAACTCAGTTGATCGAGGAACAGGCCGGTGGCATCCAGCCGTGCGCGCAGGTCCTCGAACTGATTTTCAAGGCGATCCACCGTATCGCGATGCTGCGCCCACAACCGCACCGACAGGCGCAAGCCACGCAGGTGCAGTTCGCCAACCAGCGGTCCCAGCGGCGGCAGGTCCAGCGAAAAACCCATCGTCCAGCCTTGTTCGGCTTCTTGCTCGTGCTTCAGCGACAGCTGCAGCACGTCGGCGCCGTCTGCGTTCTGTACCGGAATCTCCACCATCCAGTGATGTGGGTTGGCCTGCAACTGCGCCACTTCCAGTCGCGCCAGCGCGCCCTGCACGTCGGTATACAGGCGTGGCAGGAAGTCGGTGGCCTCGCCGGAACTGGCCAGTTCCTGCGGCAGCGGCAGGCGTCCCTGGGGTACGACGCCGCGGTAAAGCAGCGGCGGATCCACTTCGTCGTCGGCGCTTTCGCCAGGCAGCGGCTGGCCTTTCAGGATCGAAACCAGGCGCAGCATGGCGCCCTTCATGTCATCGTGCGCGGTGGTTGCTTCATTGGCCGGCGCCTGGGCCAGCTGCGATTCGAGGAACAGGCCGCTGCGATTGACCGCCTGGCGCAGGCCTTCGCCGGTTGCCAGTTCTTGCGGCGTGCTCATGCTGTGTTCGAGCAGGGCCAGCGCCGAACGCAAATACGGCGGCAACTGCTTGACGAGCGACCATTGCGACAACGCGCCGATGGTGGCGAGCAGCGGCGCATAACCGTTCTGCTGCGGCAGCCGCTCGCGCAGGGCCTGGTTGAGATGGCTGTCGAGCCGGGAATCGGCCCCGAGTATTTCCAGTTGCGGTTGCGCGCCAAGGCTCAACACGCGCACCTGGAATTGCGATGGAAGGCGGGTGCCGGGCGCCTCGGCTTCTACCGTAAGCGCGCCTACCTGCAAGACCATCAGCCCCTGTTCGGTAATGCCAAGCGGACGCGCGGACAGCACGCTGCCAATACGCCAGCCTTCTGAGCTGGCGCCGGCGGCGGCACCGAGCCAGGTCAGTGCGGCAACGCTGGTTGGCTGGATGATCACGCTTGGTCCCTCGGCCAGCGACAGGCTGGCTCGCACGTTTACGCGAACCTTGATGGCTATCGGCCGGACCGGTTCGAACTTTAGCGCCAGTTGCCCTGGTCTACATCCAGGCAAGGCGTCGCGGCATGCCCGCGCACCCGCCGCCGACCTCTAAAGCTGCCACCGGCCCGGCCGATAAAACCCCCATACAGATATCCGTCGAGGGCGTGGGCTATGGGCGGCAAGGGCAAAGGCGATGCGGTAGCGGTAAAGGGCGAGGCGCGGGTAGGCATGCCCGCCGATTGCCGCATCGCCGACGTAAGCGATCTGCACCGGCAGTTGCGCGAGGCGCTGGACGCCTCGCGCATCGTGCTGGACGGCAGCGCGGTGGAGCGCGTGGATACGGCGGCGCTGCAATTGCTGGTTGCGTTCCAGCGCGATGCGGGCACGCGCGGATGTCCGGTGAGCTGGGCCGGGGCAAGCGCGCCGTTGCGGGATGCGGCTGTCCAGCTCGGCGTGGCACAAGCATTGGCATTGCCGGCAACCGTGCCGGCCTGAACTTGAGGTGGAAGATGGCAAAGATTCTTGCGGTGGACGATTCGGCTTCGATGCGCGGCATGGTGGCTTTCACGCTGCGCAGCGCGGGCTATGAAGTAAGCGAGGCGGAAAACGGCCAGCACGCGCTGGACACCGCGGCCGGCTCACGGTTCGACCTGGTGCTGGCCGACGTCAACATGCCGGTGATGGACGGCCTCAGCATGGTGCGCGAATTGCGCACGCGCGCCGAGTACAAAGGCGTGCCGATCCTGATGCTGACCACCGAATCCAATACGGACAAGAAGATGGAAGGCAAGGCGGCCGGCGCGACCGGCTGGCTGGTGAAGCCGTTCGATCCGGAACAGTTGCTGGCGACGGTCAAGCGCGTGCTCGGCTGAACTTCAGCCGGTTCCCTCTTCCTTCGGGGAGAGGGAAGCCAATTCCCTCTCCCCTCCAAGGAGTGGGAAGCCTCAAGCCAGTCCCCGCTCCCCCTTTGGGGAGCGGGTTAGGGTGAGGGGCCAACTTGCGAAAAACAGCATTCATGCCGGCGCTTTGATTTTCAGGCTTGAGGCAGCGCGCCCCTCACCCCAGCCCTCTCCTCCAGAGGGGAGAGGGAGAAAAGCATGGCCACGAGCATCCGGATTAATCCAGGACTTTTCCTATGAGCAGCGTCAACATCGCGCAATTCCACAAAGTCTTCTTCGAGGAAAGCCTCGAAGGGCTCGACGCCATGGAAGCGGCGCTGCTGGCGCTCGATGACGGCGGCGACGCCGAGCTGGTGCACAGCATTTTCCGTGCGGCGCATTCGATCAAGGGCGGCGCGGCCACGTTCGGTTTTCCGGAGATGGCCGCGTTTACGCACGAGGCCGAATCGCTGCTCGATCAGGTGCGCGATGGCCGTCGTGCGATCGACAAGCCGATCGTCGAGCTGATGTTGCGCACGGTCGACTGCCTGCGCGGCATGTTCGAGCGTGCGCAGAGCGGGCAGCCGCTGGCCGATGCGGGCAGCGAAAGCCTGAAACAGCAACTGTCAGCCGCCGCGGGACACGCTACGCCGGTCGTCGCCAAAGCCAGTGCCAAGCCGGCCGCTTCCGGCGGCTGGATCATTCAATTCCGGCCGCATGCCGGCATGCTGGCCGGCGGCAACGATCCGCTGCGCCTGCTGCGTGAATTGGCCGCGCTCGGCGAGCTGGCGGTCGAGGCGCAACTGGATCGTCTGCCTGCGCTGGACGCGCTCGATCCTGCCGAATGCCACCTGGGCTGGCGCATGCAACTGACCGGCGCGGTCAGCCGCGAGGCCATCGCGACGGTGTTCGAATGGGTCGAGGACGAGTGCGATTTGAGTATCGAACCGCTCGCCGCCGTTGCCCCGCCGCCGGCGCCGGTGGCCGCTCCCGCTCCCGCCAGCACGGCAGGCGTAGCGCGCAGCGCCACCGCCAGCAGCAACGACGCCGGTTCGGTGCGCGTGGGCATCGACAAGATCGATGGCCTGATCGACCTGGTCGGCGAACTGGTGATTACGCAGGCGATGCTCGATCAGTTCCGCGAGGATTTCGATCCATCGCGCCTGGCGCTGCTGCAGCAGGGCCTGGCCCATCTGGCGCGCCATACGCGCTCGCTGCAGGAAAGCGTGATGGGCATCCGCATGCTGCCGATCGGGTCGGTATTCAACCGTTTTCCGCGGCTGGTGCGCGATCTCAGCCAGAAGCTCGGCAAGCAGGTGAAGCTGGAGCTGGTTGGCGAGCACACCGAGCTGGACAAGACCGTGCTGGAGAAAATCGGCGATCCGCTGGTGCACCTGGTGCGCAATGCGATCGACCATGGCCTGGAAACGCCGGACAAGCGCCGCGCTGCCGGCAAGGGCGACATGGGCACGCTGCGCCTGGAAGCCTTCCATCGCGGCGGCTCCATCGTGGTGGAAATCGTGGACGACGGCGCCGGCCTGAATCGCGAGGCGATCGTGGCCAAGGCGCTGCAGAAAGGCTTGCTCAAGAGCGCCGAAGGCATCAGCGACGAAGCCGTCGGCGAGCTGATCTTCCAGCCGGGCTTTTCCACCGCCGCCGTTACCACCGACCTGTCCGGTCGCGGCGTCGGCATGGACGTGGTTCGCCGCAACGTGGTGGACCTGGGCGGCAACGTTTCCATCCAGAGCCGACCCGGCAAGGGCACGACCTTCACCATTACCTTGCCGCTCACGCTGGCCATCATCGACGGTTTGCGCGCGGCGGTGGGCGAGGAGTGCTACATCGTGCCGCTGGTGTCGATCGTGGAATCGATCCAGCTGCCCGCCGATGCGGTGCGCAGCATCACCGGCGGCGGCGAGCTGTTCCGCTTCCGTGGCGAATACCTGCCGATCGTGCGTCTGCACCAACAGTTCGGTTGCGCCAATGCGCGGCCGAACATCGAGGATGGCCTGGTCATCGTGGTGGAGGCGGACGGGAGCCAGGTCGGGTTGTTCGTCGACGAATTGATTGGCCAGCAGCAGGCGGTGGTGAAGTCGCTGGAAGCCAACTATCGCCGGGTCGAAGGCATCTCCGGCGCCACCATCCTGGCCGATGGTTCGGTCGCGCTGATCATCGACATCGCCGGCCTGATCCGCCTGCAGGCGCGGCGCAAGGCGGCATAAAAGCAACAGGCTTGCGGTTTTTGCTCCCCCTGCGGGGAAAGGAGGAAAAGCATGCCTCGCGGATTGTGCTCCCTCTCCCCTTCGGGGAGAGGGTTGGGGTGAGGGGTGTTCTTGCGATAAAGCTCCTTCAAAGCGCCGCTCCGCCCTGGCTCGGTCGCGAGGTTTCCCCTCACCTCGGTCCTCTCCCCGCAGGGGAGAGGAGGAAAAGCATGCCTCGCGGATGGGGCTCCCTCTCCCCTGCGGAGAGAGGGCTGGGGTGAGGGGTGGTTCTTGCAATAAAGCCTCCATCAAAGCGCTGCCACAGTTCGCTGCTTTCGCGAGATATCCCCGCCTTTCGCTCCATTGCGCAGGCGGGCAAAGGCAAAGAGCAAGCCCGGCGATAGCTCAAGTTTTCCCCCGAACCGCCGATCCATCTTCCGAACGGGAGCACCGTGTGGGGCTCCAATGACGAGGCGAAACATGTCTGACCAAGCCCGGGGCGAAGCGCTCCCCTCGCAATACCTCACCGTGAACCTCGCGCACGAGGAATACGGTATCGACATCCTGGCCGTGCGCGAGATCCGGGGCTGGACGCCGGTGACGCGCATTCCGCAATCGCCGCACTATGTGCTGGGCGTGCTGAACCTGCGCGGCGCGATCGTTCCGGTGATCGACCTGCGCCTGCGCTTCGGCCTCGCGCGCGAGGAATACAACGCGACCACCGTCACCGTGATCATCACCGTGGCCGGACGCCAGTTCGGCGTGGTGGTGGATGCCGTGTCCGACGTGCTCGACGTGGCTGGCAACGCGGTGCGACCGGTGCCGGACATGGGCACCACCGTGGATACCGAATATCTGAAAGGACTGACATCGGTCGGCGACCGCATGGTGTTGCTGCTCGACGCAGACAAGTTGCTGCAACCGCAGGACGCGCAAATGCTCGAAGCCGCCTTGAATGCGGTCGACGATGTGAAAGCCGTGGCCTGAAGGAACAAGACAATGAAATTGCGCTTCCCAAAATTCAAATTCAAATCGCTGTCGATCAAGGCCCGCCTGGTCTTGCTGGTCGGATTGCTCGGCGTCATGTTGCTGGCCGGCGCGGCGATCGGCCTGTACTCGATGTCACGGCAGAATGCCGGCACGCAACGCATCTACGAAGCGGAGCTGGTGCCGTCGCAGATCCTGGATGTGGTGCGTGCCGACTCGCTCAAATCCTTCCTTACCCTCAATGAGGCGGCCAGCCTGGTCGGCAAGCCTGACCAGGTGAAGCAGAAGATGGAGGAGTTCACGCGCTACCAGAACGAAATGAACGACTACAAGAAGCGCTTCGCCATGCTTCCGATGAGCCCGGCGGTGGCGGTCGCGGCCAAGGACTGGCACTCCACCGACAAAGACTACGAGCAGGCCAAGCAGGACGTGCTCGATGCCATCAAGCAGGCCGATACCGGCGCCGCCGATCTGGTCGAGATGGAACTGCGCCCGCTGCTGATGCAACGCCAGGACGCGCTGTCCAAGCTGGTGCAGGTACAGAGCGCCGAAGCCGGCCAGATTTTCCAGGACCAGGTCAAGAGTTACCAGCGCGTGCGCACGATTACCATCATCGCGCTGCTCGCTGGCCTGCTGTTCGCGCTGTTGCGCTCCGCGTTGCTGATCCGCTCGATCTCGCATGCGCTGAGCTATGCGATGAAAGTCGCCCATGGCATCGCCGACGGCAAGCTGGGCCATGACGTGCAGGTCAAGGGCAATGACGAGTTGGCCCAGTTGCTCGGCGCCTTGCGCACGATGGACTTGCGCCTGGTGGAGATCGTCGCCGAAGTGCGCCAGGGTTCCGATGCGGTGAGTACGGCCGCGCAGCAGATCGCGCGCGGCAACGACGACCTCAGCCAGCGCACGCAGGAACAGGCCTCGAGCCTGGAAGAAACCGCTTCGTCGATGGAGGAAATGACCTCGACCGTGAAGCAGAATGCGGAGAATGCCAGCCACGCCAATCAGCTGGCCCGCGGTGCGCGCGAGCAGGCCGAGCGCGGCGGCGAAGTGGCGGCGCAGGCGGTGACCGCCATGCGCGAGATCAACAGTTCCAGCCGCAAGATTTCCGACATTGTCAGCCTGATCGACGAGATCGCTTTCCAGACCAATCTGCTGGCGCTGAACGCGGCGGTGGAAGCGGCACGTGCCGGCGAGCAGGGCCGCGGTTTCGCCGTGGTCGCCACCGAAGTGCGCAACCTGGCGCAGCGCAGTGCTGGCGCGGCGAAGGAGATCAAGCTGCTGATCAACGACAGCGCGGACAAAGTGCGCGCCGGCTCGGAGCTGGTGGATCAATCCGGCAAGGCGCTGTCCGATATCGTCGATAGCGTGAAAAAAGTCACCGACATCGTGGCCGAGATCGCGGCTGCCAGCCAGGAACAATCGGCCGGCATCGACCAGGTCAACAACGCCGTGTCCCAGATGGACGAGATGACCCAGCAGAACGCCGCGCTGGTGGAAGAAGCATCCGCCGCCGCGCGCGCCATGCACGAACAGGCCGGCGAGCTGTCGCGCCAGGTGAACTTCTTCCGTCTTGGCGATGCAACAGCCGCGCCGGCATCCGCCAGGCCGAAGACAGCACAGATCCTGGCCGAGACCGAAGCTGTGTTCGCCGCGGTGCGTCAATCGGCGCCAGCGGCGAATAGCGGCCGCCGCGCGGCACCGGAGACGGTCGATAGCGGTGCCTGGAAGGAATTCTGAGCCAGGTTGTTTTCGTCCGCTGGTGTCATGGCTTGCGTCCTCCCCTGCCAGCAAGCAGGGGAGGACAGTTAATCACCAGGCGGCACGCAGCAAGCACACGCAGGCAATGCAGGAGCGCCGTGCAGGCGGTAGGGACACCCGCGCATCGCAAGCGATGCTTGGTCCCATGACTCTATGAGGTTTGTGTCGTGACTCTTCGCAACAGGTTCTCGTTCCGCACATTGATCGCAGCTTCCGCTGTCGGAACCGCCAACGGCCGGATGGCGGCCTGAACCATGGCGACGACCGCGCCCAGCGATTTCCAGGCAACCCCGGCGAGCGGCGGCAGTCCATTGCTCGGCGATGCCGAATTCCAGTTCCTGCGTGACTTTGTCTACCAGCATTGCGGCATTTCACTGAGCGAACAGAAGCGCCAGCTGGTACAAGGCCGCCTGCTGCGCCGATTGCGTGCGCTGGGACTGAGGGATTTCAGCGGTTATTGCGATGTATTGCGCCGGGATCCGGATGGCGAACTGGGCGACCTGGCCAGCGCGATCAGCACCAATGTCACATCGTTCTTCCGCGAGATGCATCACTACGACCTGCTGGTCGACGAACTGCTGCCGCGCTGGCTGGAAGCCAAAAAGAACGGCGGCCGCCTGCGCATCTGGTCCGCCGGCTGCTCCAGCGGCGAGGAACCTTACGCGCTGGCGATGGTGCTGGCCGAAGCGCTGGAGCGCACCGGCAGCAAGGTCGATGCACGCATCCTCGCTACCGATTTGTCGCCGCAAGCGTTGGAGCAGGCGCGTGCCGGCACGTATGCGCTCGAGCGCATGGGCGGCGTCAGCGAGGCGCGTCGCAATCGCTGGTTCTTGCGCGGCGAAGGCAGCTATGAAGGGCTCGCCTGCGTGCATCCGCGGCTGCGCGAACTGGTCACGATACAGCCGCTCAACCTGTTGCATGAGTGGCCGATGCGCGGTCCGTTCGACGCGATCTTCTGCCGCAACGTAGTGATCTATTTCGACAAGCCGACCAAGCAGCGGCTGTTCGATCGCTATGCCGGCTTGCTTGAGCAGGGCGGTTATCTGTTCCTTGGTCATTCCGAATCGATGTACGGCCTGAGCGATTCGTTCGAACTGGTCGGCCGTACCGTCTACCGGAAATGCGTTCCATGACCGCCCCTTTGCCAGGTATCGCCGTCGCGCCGAATACCGCAGCTCCTGTCTTGCCCGGTTTCGAGCATATGCGCCGCTTTTGGGATCCCACGCACGGCTGCATGACCGTCAAGGTGCTGCCTGGCGAGTTCTATGTCAGCGCGCAGGAAGAAATGGTCTCCACCGTGCTGGGTTCGTGCGTGTCGGCCTGCATCCGCGATAACGAGCGGGGTATCGGCGGCATGAATCATTTCATGTTGCCCGAGCCGCTGGGCGCCGAGCGCAACGATTGGTCGGCCGCGGTGGGCCGCGCGGCGCGCTATGGCAGCGATGCGATGGAGCAGCTGATCAACGCGATTCTCAAGGCGGGCGGCAAGCGCGAGTCGCTGACCGTGAAGATCTTCGGCGGCGGCCGGGTGCTGGCGCAGATGACCGACGTAGGCCAGCGCAATATCGCCTTCGTCAGGCGCTACCTGGAAACCGAAAGCCTGCCGCTGGTGGCGGCGGACGTCGGCGATATCTATCCGCGCCAGCTGCAGTATTTTCCTGCCAGCGGCCGGGTGCGGGTGCGCCAGCTGCGCAGCCAGCGCGACGCCGAACTGGCCGCCAGCGAGCAGCGGTACCTCAAGCGTTTGGCGAACGATCCGATAAAGGGAGAGGTGGAGCTTTTCTAGCGAGGCTGGGAAAGCGCCATTCGCGAAGCAGGTGCCACGGGCATTGGCTTCGGTCGAGGTTCATCAGGAAAGGTTAGGCATCCATGTCAAAAGTTCGCGTCCTGGTAGTCGACGATTCCGCGCTGGTGCGGAAGCTGTTGTCGGCCATGCTCGATTCCGATCCGGGCATCGAGGTGGTCGGCGTGGCTGCCGATCCGCTGATCGCGCGCGAAAAGATCAAGCAGCTCGATCCGGACGTGCTCACGCTGGACGTGGAAATGCCGCGCATGGACGGGCTGACGTTCCTCGAGAACCTGATGCGCCTGCGTCCGATGCCGGTGGTGATGGTGTCCTCGCTGACCGAGCGCGGCGCGGAAGTTACCTTGCGTGCGCTGGAAATCGGTGCGGTGGATTTTTTCACCAAGCCATCGAGCGACCTGGCCAACAGCTTTGCCGAGAGTGCGCAGGAAATCTGCGCGAAAGTAAAGCTGGCCGCGCTGACCCGGCCACGCGCTTATACACCGGTGCAGAAACTGGACGTGCCGCCGCGCCTTTCCGCCGACGCGGTGCTGCCGCGTTCGCAATCGGCGGGCACGCGCGGCAGCACGCGCATCATCGCAGTGGGCGCGTCCACCGGCGGCACCGAAGCGATTCGCGTGCTGCTGGAAGCGATGCCGCCGGATGCGCCGCCGATGGTGATCACCCAGCATATTCCCGCCGCTTTCAGCGGTCCCTTCGCGACGCGCATGAATCATTGCTCGGCCATGCGCGTGTGCGAGGCGCGCGATGGCCAGCCGATCCAGCCGGGCCATGCCTATATCGCGCCCGGCGGCGAACATCTGCTGGTGATGTGGGATGGCGCCAAGCATGTCTGCCGCCTGCATGACGGCCCGCAGGTCAATCGCCACAAACCCAGCGTCGACGTACTGTTCCGTTCCACCGCCGCCAGCATCGGCGCCGCCGCCATCGGTGTACTGCTCACCGGAATGGGCGACGATGGTGCGCGCGGCCTGCTCGAATTGCGCGAAAGCGGCGCGCCGACGCTGGTGCAGGACGAGGCCAGCTCGGTCGTGTGGGGCATGCCCGGCGCCGCCTGGAAGCTGGGCGCCGCCGATGAAAAATTGCCGCTCGAACGAATCGCCGCGCACCTGCTGGTGCTGGCGCAACAACCCATTGCCAGCGCACGACGCGCGGCATCCTGACGCACGGAACATCATTATGTCCGCCATCATCTTTCCATCCGCTCCGCGTCCCTTTGCAGGCATTGGCGCAAGCCTGCTCGCCCTGCTGCTGTGCCTGGCCTGGAATCCAGGCTGGATGGCGCCGGTGCTGGTCACTGCGCTGTGCGCCGTGTGGATCTTCGAATGCCGGCGCCTGGCGGTACCTGCCGTCGTGCTGGAAACCTCGCAGAGTCCCGACCACGAACCGGTGCGCGAAGCGCTGGAAGATGTACGTGGCGCGCTGGTCGACGAACTCGGCCACGCCTCGCGCGAACTGCACCAGGCGCTGGACCTGCTGCGCGATGCGGTTTCCGAATTGGGCGGCGGCTTCGATGGCTTGTCGCACAAGACCGGGATGCAGCAGTCGCTGTTGAAGCAGATCATCGACGTGCAGAACGGCGGGGTGTCGGTGCAGGACTTTGCCGCGCGTACCGGCGACCTGCTGGAACACTTCGTCGGCCTGATCGTGCAGCTGTCGCGCGAAAGCCTGCGCATCGTCTATCGCATCGACGGCATGTCCAAGGAAATGGATGCCGTGTTCGCACTGCTCAAGAACGTCAACACGATCGCCGAGGAAACCAACCTGCTGGCGCTCAACGCGGCGATCGAGGCCGCGCGCGCGGGCGAGGCGGGGCGCGGCTTTGCGGTGGTGGCCGGCGAGATCCGCAATCTGGCCAGCCATTCCAACCAGTTCAACGAGCAGATCGGCAGCCACGTCGAGCGCGCCCGCATTGCGATGGAACAGGTGCGCGGCTTGATCGGCGAGTTGGCGTCGCAGGACCTCAACGTGGCGTTGTCGGCCAAGGGCGATATCGATGCGATGATGGCGCACGTCACCGAAAGCGACGCGCGTACCAGCGCGGTGGCGGACCAGGTGGTGGAGATCAATCGCGGCCTGGGCAACGATGTATCCACCACCATCCGCTCGCTGCAGTTCGAGGACATCCTCAGCCAGTTGCTCAACCAGACGCGCACGCGGCTGGTCGAGTTGCAGGGCGTGGCTGCCGAGACCACGCGCGACATCGAGACACTGGCTTGCGAAACCGTCGATGTGCAGGTGCTGCGCCAGCATTCCGAGCGCGTGCGTGAGCGCCTGGCGGTGCAACGCGAGAAAGCCCGCATCCGTTCGCGCGGCCCTGCGCTGCAGAACACCATGGATGCCGGCGAGATCGAACTCTTCTAAGGAACGCTGTCATGAATCTCAACGTCCAGCACGATATCGAGCAGGATTGCCTGACCCTGCAGCTCGGCCAACATTTTGATTTCAGCGTGCATCGCCAGTTTCACGAGGCATGCCTGGGCGAGCGCAAGCCTTCGCGCAGCTACGTGATCGACCTGGGCGAAGTGGAAAGCATGGACAGCTCCGCGCTGGGCATGCTGTTGCTGCTGCGAGAACATGCCGGCGGCGATCGCGCGGAAATCCGCATCGTCAATGCGCACAGCGCATTGCGTGGCACCTTGCGCGTGGCCGGTTTCGACAAGCTCTTTACCCTGCACTGAAGCTTGCCTGCGCCTGTCTTCCTGTAGGGAGCGGCAGGGCGAATCATTGGCCTCATGCGAATCTCACGCGGCACGTGCTTTTGAGCAATCGTGTCGGCGTTTTCGTGCGTATCTACCTTTGCCGTGGGTTGGCGTTGAGTCGCCTTCGTGCCGCGCACGGACGCGCGATTGCCGCGCAGGCGTGCGTCCCTAACTTGAGGCGAAAGCAGCTTTGGACTGGCGCGCTTGGCGGCTGATGAGGCGTCCGCGCCAGCGCGGATGAACGGCGACATCTATATCAAGGATGCGCGCGACACGACCGTGTGGTGCATGGACGATTCGCGCACGAAGCGCAACGATCGCCTCATAAGGGATGATTGGTGCCGAAGTGCAAAGGCCATGACATCGGCGAACTGGCCGGACTGCCCAAAAAAAGGCCGGCGGACATGGGCATGCCGCCGGCAGGTTCACACACGCATTTGGAAAAGCCGGATTACCAGGCGCGGACGCCGACCACGGTAAGGGAATAGTTCTGCATGTCCGACTGGTAATGCAGCAGGCGGCCCATATCGAAATCGACCGATTGGCCAGGGCTGATATTGGTGGTGCCAGCGGGCCAGCCTTGCTTGGATACCAGCACGTTGCCGGAGCCGTCCTTTGCATCCAGGCGCACCTGGGCGGCAGCTGCCGACGTACAGTTGTTGACCAATTTGCCTTTCACGCTCAGGCGCGTCGCGATGCCAGAGCCGACGGCGCTGACCTTGACGTCCTGGATCGCGAAATCGGTGGCTGCGCAGGCCGCATGAGCGGCGATGGGGGCGACCATCAGCACGGTCGCGGCAAGCAGAGTTTTCATATATCAGGTCCTTAGGCCGGGAGCGCCACGAAAGAGCGGCTTGCGGTACCTATCGGCCGGAATCGGAAGGACTTTAGGTTTGAGGCGGACGGATGCCCCGTTTACCGGTTGGGCATAAAAAAATCCCCCGGATGACTCCGGGGGATTCTTCTCGACAGACATGTATATCGCGCTTGCTTAGAAGCGGTATTCCACCGAGGCGGAGTACGCGGCGATATTGGTGCGGGTGTGGCCCACGCCCACGTAGTCTGTGCTGGTGCCGTTGCCGGCCTGCAGGCGGTAGTCATCGTAGTTCAGGCCCACGCTGACGTTCTTGGTAACGTCGTAGCCAACGCCCACACCGGCGTAGAGGCCATTGTTCCAGGTCTTGTAGCGGTTCTCGCCATCACCGGCGGTATAGGCCAGCTCGGTGCGCGAACGCAGGTAACCGGCGTGGGCGGTCACGAACCAGCCCTGGTAGAAGTTGTACTTGGCGTTCAGGCCAATCGTGGCGGCCTGCGGCTTGGCCGAGAACGAACCAAAACCGTTACCGACGTCGGCCTTGGGCCGGCCGAGGTATACGTAGCCGAGTTCCGGTCCGATGATGCCATTCCAGCGCCAGCCGAAGCGGACGTTCTGGAACACGCTGTTGTTGTGCGACAGGTCGCTGGTGCGAGCCTGGGTCTGGCCCAGGTTGCCGGCAACGAAGAAATTGTCCTGCCAGTTGGGGTTGACGTTGGCGCCGTAGGTGGCGGTGCTGGTGTCGTCCGCATGGGCGGCCTGGCTCAGCACGGGTGACAGGGCAAGGGCGGCCACGGCGGCCGAGAGGGCTAGCTTATTCATGGGGAAACTCCGTGTCTTTCTTATTGGCCGACACAGTGATGGGGAGGTCACTGCGCGGATCGCGCGGGGTTACGCGATGTAACGACATTGTAACATCTGTCTTACTCCAAACTTTCCGCAACCTTCCGCATGGAAGCTACTGTTCAGCTTTAACAAACAGCAGCAGGCGCGCGATCTGCCGGGAAAAGTGAGGAATTCGTTAGATGGGGCCACGGCGCGCCAGCACAAGAGCACCGATGGAATCCGTTCAGCCTGTGACCTCTGGCAGGGGAGCTCGGTGCATGCAGGTGGCTAGCATCGAAGGCTCACGCCGCGTTTACACGTTGAGCACGGCCGCTTGCCGCACCAGGAGATACCCCTTGAAACGCCACCCGCTTGCTGCTGCCATCCTTGCCACCGTGCTGGGATGCACCGCTTTTGCCGTTTATGCCGATGACGTGCCTGCCCCGCAGAACGTTCCCTACAGCGCAGGGACGCTGAAGATCGATGTCGATGCCACCGATCTCGCCCATCGCGTGTTCCGCGTGCACGAAGTGGTGCCGGCGGCGCCAGGTCCGCTTACCTTGCTGTATCCGCAATGGATTCCCGGCAATCATTCGCCGACCGGCCCGATCGACAAGTTCGCCGGCCTGGTGGTGAAGGCCAATGGCCAGACGCTGCCGTGGAAGCGCGACGAATACAACGTCTATGCATTCCACGTGGATGTGCCGCAGGGCGCCAACGCGGTAGAGGTCGAGTTCCAGTACCTGTCGCCGCAGGACACCCGCCAGGGTCGCGTGGTGATGACGCCGGAAATGCTCAATCTGCAATGGAATACGGTATCGCTGTACCCGGCCGGCTACTACGCGCGCCAGATCCAGGCCGACCCCAGCGTGAAGCTGCCGGCCGGTTGGCAATTCGGCTCGGCACTGGACGTAGCCTCGCAGGATGGCGACACCGTGCACTTCAAGCCGATCAACTATGACGACCTGGTCGATTCGCCGATCTACGCCGGCAAGTATTTCAAGCGCGTCGATCTCGATCCGGGCGCGAGCACGCCCGTGCACATGGACATCGTCGCGGACGATCCGAAGTTCCTGGAGATCACCCCGGAGCAGCTGAAGATTCATCGCGCACTGATCCAGCAGATGTACAAGCTCTACGGCGCGCACCATTACAACCACTACGACTTCCTGTTCTCGCTCAGCGACAAGATGAGCGGCAACGGCCTGGAACATCACCGTTCCAGCGAAGACGGCACACCGACCGGCTATTTCACCGAATGGGACAAGAGCTGGATCATGCGCGACCTGCTGTCGCATGAATTCAATCATTCCTGGGACGGCAAGTATCGGCGCGGCGCAGACCTCGCCACCCCGAGCTTCAACGTGCCGATGGGCGACTCGCTGCTGTGGGTGTACGAAGGCCAGACGCAGTTCTGGGGTCAGGTGATGGCTGCGCGTTCGGGCCTGTGGAACGGCGACCAGTACCACGAAATGATCGCCGCGGTCGCCGCCAGCTACGACAAGGGCCGGCCTGGCCTGGCCAGCTGGCGCAACGTGCAGGACACCACCAACGATCCCACCATCGCCCAGCGGCGCCCGCTGCCTTATCGCAATTACCAGGCGAGCGAGGATTACTACTCCGCCGGTGAAATGATCTGGCTGGACGTGGATGGCAAGCTGCGCGAACTCACCGGCAACAAGAAGAGTATCGACGATTTCGGCAAGGCCTTCTTCGGCGTGAACCCCGGCGCATGGGATGTCGATACCTACACGTTCGAAGACGTGGTCAAGACGCTCAACGACATCGCCCCGTATGACTGGGCGAGCTACCTGCGCAAGCGCCTTGACGGCCATGGCGGATTGACCGGAGGTTTGGAAGCGCACGGCTGGAAACTGGTCTACAACGACAAGCCGTCCGACGCGATCAAGGCCGCCGAAGCCTTCCGCCATACCGCCGATCTCACCTATTCATTGGGCGTGTCGGTAGGCAAGGAAGGCGCCATCTCCGATGTGCTGTGGGATGGTCCCGCGTTCAATGCCGGTATCTCGCCGGGCATGACGATCGTGGCCGTCGATGGCCGCAGCTACGATCCGGACGCCCTGAAGAGCGCGGTCACGGCTGCCAAGGACAGCAGCCAGCCGATCGAGCTGCTGGTGAAGAATTTCGACGAGTACAAGACCGTGCGCATCGACTATCACGGCGGCCTGAAGTATCCGCACCTGGAGCGCGATACCAGCAAGCCGGACACCTTGACCCAACTGATCAAGGCTCGCTGACAAACCGCATCCCGCTCCCTGCCGGGGAGCGGGATGCCGCGAGGGCGCGCTCGCGACCAGCCGTGGGCGTGTGCTCTCATCTCCGCTATACTCGCCCCTCGCCCTGGCGCGCATCCTCGGATCGCCTTCAGCCAGTGCGCATACCAGGCGCCCGTAGCTCAGCCGGATAGAGTAGTGGCTTCCGAAGCCATTGGTCGGGGGTTCGAATCCCTCCGGGCGCGCCAATTGATGGTCATCGATGCAAGGTAAGTCCAGAAACCTCGAAAAAATCGGGGTTTTTTATTGCTTTTTATCCGTCCCTGTCCGGGGGATCCATTGAAATCCAGGCAATCTGGGGCGCATGTGGGGGCATCCTGAGCCTCTCTTCTGAGAGACGCCCCAAAATCCTTGAGTGATGTCGCTATACGCAAAGCGCACCAGCCGGCCTTTGAGTTGTTTGATGGTGGCGGTTTGTACTTCGAAATCTTGCCAACGGGGGAGTGAACTTTGGCGTTGGAAGTATCGCTTTGCCGGAAAAGAAAAGAGGTCCGCCTTGGGCTCATGGTTGTCCTCCACCTGCGATACCGATGATTGGATTTCCGCGTCGCCATCATGGTGGTTGGCATAGATCCTGGCTATCGGTCTGCCTCGGGTGTTCGACTCGAGCCCTCCGCGCACACGAATGTCTCGCAGATGGGTGTTCGACGATGTCATTAGTGACTGACGATGGCCGCGACGACTTTGATAAGGCGCCGGATCACGTTCGTTCGAAGATAGCGGCGATCCCCTGACCGCCGCCGATGCACATAGTCGCGAGTCCGTAGCGGCCACCGGTGCGTTGTAACTCATGCACCAGCTTGACGGTGATGATCGCACCGGTCGCTCCGACCGGATGACCCAGCGCAATGCCGCTCCCGTTGGGGTTGACCTTGGCAAGGTCCAGGCCCAGTTCTCTGGAAACGGCACATGCCTGGGCGGCGAAGGCCTCGTTAGACTCGATCACGTCAAGATCGTCGATCGACAGGCCCGCACGCGCCAGCGCCATGCGCGTGGCCGGCACCGGCCCCATGCCCATGTACAGCGGCTCCACGCCGGCGTGCGCATAGGCGACCAGCCGGGCGAGTGGTCGCAAGTCGTGCCGCCTGACAATTTCGCCGGTAGCCAGCACGACCGAGGCGGCACCATCGTTAATGCCCGATGCGTTACCGGCGGTGACCGTTCCGTCGGGCTTGAATGCTGGTCGCAGCGAGGCCAAATCGTTCGGCAAGAGGTCGGTGCGGACGTGTTCGTCGGTCTTGAAAAATATCTCCTTGCCGCGCCTGCCCACCTTCACCGGAACGATCTGGCCATCGAAACGGCCATCGACGATGGCGGCGGTGGCGCGACGGTGGCTTTCGATGGCGGCCTCATCCTGCTGGATGCGGTCGACCCCATAGCGTTCGGCGATGTTTTCCGCCGTGACGCCCATCAGTATCTGATTGAAGGGGTCGGTGAGGGCGCCGTTGAGCGCGTCCACTAACATCGCATCGCCGAGCTTACGGCCCCAGCGATGGGTGGGTACGTGGAACGGCGCCCGGCTCATCGATTCCGCGCCGCCAGCCAGCGCCGCCGTGCAATCACCGAGCATCAGCGACTGCGCCGCCGAGATGATGGCCTGAAGGCCGGAGCCGCACAGCCGGTTGACGGTCAGTGCGGGTGTCTGGACCGGAAGGCCGGATTTGATGCCGATGACGCGGGCGAGGTAAGCGTCGCGGGGCTCGCTTGGAATGACCTGCCCGAAGACCGAGTGCCCGATCTCGTCCATGGGGATGCCTGTGCGTGCGATCGCCTCCCTGGCGGTCGCGACGCCGAGCTCCGAAGGTGGTGTGTCCTTGAGTGAGCCACCAAATGCGCCGATGGCAGTGCGTACACCGGAGACGATGAATACGTCGGTCATGTCATTGGTCCTCAAGGGTGGGAGTCATCGGGCGGCGTCAATGCCAGGAGGTTGTTGTGTGCGCCTACTTGATCGAGCCATAGGCTGGCCTTGGGCAATTCGTGTTCGAAGCAATAGCACGCGCGGACCGGCGCCGGCATCGAGACCATCCATGCCCGCACCGGCGGAAAGAACCGGGCACTGTCGATGGTGATGACCGTATGGATGCCGGATTCCTCGCTGATCGCGAATAACTCCAGGTCAGTTCGGCGGCCATTTCGCGTCCGCGTTGACGGGCGATGAGCACCGCGTCGGGTTCGTCTTCGCGGCATGGCCATCGTCCGGAATCCGGCTGAGGCTTGGTGAGGCATGGGTCGATGGATGAGACAGGACGAGGTGCCGACAGGGAACGGTCAGGTTGCTGTCGTTTCGGTCATGAAGAAACCGGCCTTCTTCAATTCGTGACGGCTTTGGTCGAAGCCCTGGGCCGGCACGAACTCGCCTTGTCGATCCGTAACCTTCGCCCATTGGGCAAGCAGGTCGTCGGCCGAAGCGGGTTGCTGGGGAAGGTAGACGCCTTGCGTCAAGGTAATGTTCGCCAGCTCAAAACCGCCGCCGCCGGCACAGACGATCGCGCGCGTCGGTGCGTGTTCTGAAACCAGCGCCAGCACCGCCGGGCTGACCAGCTCAGGCCGCAGCATCGCCAGCTGTGCCTGTGGAAGGATGTCTTCCATCATTTGCGTGGCGGCAGTGGGCGCGATGCAGTTGACGCGGATGTCGTACTTTACGCCTTCGAGCGCCAGCGTCTGCATCAAGCCTACCAGTCCCATCTTCGCGGCAGCGTAGTTCGCCTGGCCGAAATTGCCGTAGAGGCCGGAGGATGAAGTGGTCATGACGATGCGGCCGTAACCTTGCGCGCGCATCGTTTCCCAGACAGCCTTGGTGCAGTTGGCCGCGCCCATCAGATGGACTTCGATCACCAGACGAAAGTCGTCGAGGCTCATCTTGGCGAATGACTTGTCGCGCAGGATGCCGGCGTTATTGACCAGGATGTCGATCCGGCCCCAGTTAGTCAGCGTCGACTCGACCATCTGCTGCACGAACGCCAAATCGGAGACCGAGCCACGGGCCGCGCGCGCCGTGCCGCCGGCGTCGTTGATCTCGTTGGCCACGGATTCGGCGCCATCACCCAAATCGTTGACCACTACCTGTGCCCCGTGTTGGGCGAGCAACAGCGCATGACAGCGGCCCAAGCCGGCACCTGCGCCGGTCACGATCGCTACGCGACCTTTCAAATCGATCACCATCGCCTCCTGATTGATGCCGCCAGGTGCGGCGAGCGAAGGCTAGCATCCGGAAAATCAATGGTAAAGATATTCACTAAGACAATAATTAATATTGACACTACGTAAAAAACCGTGCCAAATGCCGGTCGGGGGGAACACGTCGAACCATAACGACGCCCCATCCAGATTGATTCCTTGGGGAGAAGGATGATGAAAAAGCATGTTTGGGATAACCGCGCGCGCTACCTGGGGCTGCTATTGGCCCTGCCGTACTGCGCGCTGGCACAGGCGCAGACGCAGCCCGCTGCAGCGCCATCCGCCACCGATCAGACGACGCAAAAATCCAAGCCCTCCAAGGGCGTGACCAATTTGAAGGCGGTCACCGTCACGGCGGAGCGACGGGACAAGCCCTTGCAGACCTCGCCGGTCGCGGCAACGGTGTTGTCGGGCGACGACCTGTCCAAGATGGGCGTCAATGTGGTCGATCAACTGCAGTTTGCGAGTCCGTCGGCCACCGTGAACAACTTCGGCCAGGGTATCGATTTCGATATCCGCGGTATCGGCAAGGCCGAGAACAACACACAAACAACCACGGGTGTCATTACCTACCGCGATGGTGTGGCGACCTTCCCCGGCTACTTCACCGAGGAGCCTTATTACGACATTGCGTCGGTGCAGATCCTGCGTGGTCCGCAAGGCACGTTCGGTGGTCAGAACGCCATCGGTGGCGCTGTACTGGTCAACTCGAATGACCCGGTTATCAACGGTGGCTATCACGGCTACGCGCAGGCGCAGGTCGGTAACTACGGCGACGTGGGTCTGCAAGCGGCGATCAATCTGCCGATCAGCAACACCCTGGCCGCGCGCATTGCCGTCGACAGCGATAATCGCGACAGCTTCTGGAACATCAAGGGTCCGTACACCGGCTCCAATGCTCGGCAGCGCGACCGCAGTATCCGCCTCGGCCTGCTTTGGCAACCCATCGAAAACTTGTCGGTGTTGTTCAAGACCGACTACGACCATCTCGATATGGGCGCCTATCCGGCCGATCCGGTAAATTCGCCCAATAATCCGTTCGATATCACCGCGAACGCGGATCTGATGGCGCTGGATCGCTTCATGCGCTCGGTGCTGAAGATCGATTACAAGTTCGCCAACGGTGTCGACCTGCGCGCAATCTCCGGTTACCAGCACGGCAATACCAGCTATCGCACCGATCTGGATGGTACGGACCTGGGCGACGAGACATTCCGCGACTCGGTCAATGAGACGATTTACTCGCAAGAGATCAATCTGATTTCGCCGGATAGCGGCTGGTTCACCTGGATCCTCGGCGCTTACTGGCAGCGGGACACTTACGATTTCCTGCCCGGTCAATATTTGATCGGCTTGCCGGCAGGCAATCCGGCCACCGAATACACGCTGCAAGGAACCAATCCGAAAACCAATGAGGCGGCGTTCGGCCAGGTGACCTTCCAGCTTGCCGATCCGCTCAAGCTCGATATCGGCGGACGTTTTTCCAAGAGCACCACCTCGAATGACGTTTCAGTTGTGCAGTATGGCCTGCCATTGCTAGATCAGCAGTCTGCCAGTTATACGAACTTCTCCGGCAAGGTGTCGCTCGACTACACCTTGAACGATCGCAACTTCCTCTACGCCTTCGTCGCCACCGGTTTTCGTCCGGGCGGCCTGAATGTTCCGGTCGGCCTGGGCATCCCGGCGCCGTTTAAGGCGGAGAAGGTGATCAACCAGGAAATCGGCTGGAAGGCGCAATGGTTGGGCGGCCATCTGCGTACGCAGGTCGATGCGTATCACAACAACTACGAAAACTTTCAGGTGACCATCGGCTATCCGGACAATCCCACGTTCGGCATCGAAATGAATACACCCAACCTCACCAAGATCTACGGATTCGAATCCTCGGCGCAGTTGGTGTTCGGCAACTGGTCGTTGAATGGAAATCTCGGTTGGATGCATAGCGAGCTGGGCTTGTTCTACGCCACCGATCCGCGAATTATCGCCGAAGCGTCGTGCAACCCGATGACGGGGCCAGCCAGCGCCAGTTGCTTCAATCTCGCGGGACATGAGCAGACCTATGCCCCGAACCTGACCTACAACATCAGCCTCGAGCGTGTCTTCAATATTGGCAACGACAGCATCACGCCACGCCTCAGCTATGCGCACATCTCGCCACAGTGGGCCACGTTGTTCGAGAACGAGTTGCTCGGCGATCGTCTGCAAAGCCGCAACCTTCTGGGTGCGCAGATCGACTGGAGTCACGGTGACTTCCTGACGACGCTGTATGGCTCGAACCTGACCAACCAGCGCTACATCGCAGCCATCAACTCGAACCTGCGCTTTGCCGGTGCGCCACGTCAGTTCGGTGTACGTGTCACGAAATATTTCTGATTGACGCGGTGCCCTCTTGTCGTTGCGTGACGATACCGAGGGCACCGCATGCAGGTACCTATAACCGCTCATGCAGTCCTATACCCTGACCATCGACAAATTTCTCGACCATGCCGCCAAGTGGTGGGGGCGACGTGAAGTCGTCTGGGCACAAGCGGGAGGCGCCAAGGGACGCATCGGCTATGCCGCGCTAAGAGAGCGCAGCAATCGTTTGTCGGGTGCGATGCAAAAGCTTGGCCTCATGCATGGCGATCGCGTGGGCACGCTGGGCTGGAATACCCAGCATCATCTTGAGACGTATTACGCCACGATGGGTGCGGGGCTTATCTGCCACACGCTCAATCCGCGCTATACCGCCGAGCATCTAGCCGCGATCATCAATGAAGCCAAGGACCGCGCGCTGGCCGTTGCATCGAATCTGCTGCCGCTGCTGACGTCGCTGTTGCCGCTTTGTCCGTCGGTCGAACATGTGATCCTGATGGATGGCGATCTATCTGGTGATTTTTCCGTCGCGAAATATGCGGCCACCTGGTGGTTGCATGACGTGTTGCTCAACCACTATGGTGCCGAAATCAGATGGGGCGACTTCGATGAAAACATGCCAGCCGGACTCTGCTACACCTCGGGAACAACCGGCGCACCCAAAGGCGTGCTCTATACGCACCGCTCAAACTATCTGCACACCTTGCGCATACTCCAGGCGGATGCCATCGCGCTGACCGGCCAGGATGTAGTGTTGGCCGCAGTGCCCATGTTCCACGCCAATGGTTGGGGCTTGCCGTTCGCCGCGCCCGCCGTGGGCGCCAAGCTAGTGTTGCCCGGCCGTCATGCCGACGGTGCCAGCATGGCTATGCTGATGCGCGAAGAAGAGGTCACCGTTGCCGCGGGTGTGCACACGTTGTGGCTGGGTGTGATCGACCATCTCGATGCCGTCGGTGGCGAACTGCCGCATTTGAAACGCATACTTATCGGCGGTTCGAAATGCCCCGATACGTTGATCCGGCGGATGGAAAATCGGCTGGGCGTGCAGGTGCAAACAAGCTGGGGCATGACGGAACTTTCGCCTACCGGAACGATTGCGTTGCCAGGTGTGCCGTCGTCGGATATTCAGCACTCCGGCCGTCCCGTCCTCGGTATCGATCTGAGGCTCACCACTGCGGACGGTACGGCGCTGTCACAACAACGCGGGGTAGTCGGGCATTTGAAGGTGAAGGGCGCGAGCGTGATCGACCGTTACTACCAAACGGATATCTCTGTGCTGGATGACGAAGGCTATTTCGCCACTGGTGACCTGGCCAGCCTTGATGAGGAAGGCAATCTCACTATCCACGGACGTTCGAAAGACCTGATCAAATCCGGCGGTGAATGGATCAACCCATCGGAAATAGAAGACATCATCGGCCAGCATCCAGCCGTCGGCCTCGTCGCTGTCATTGGTCGTCCCGACGTGAAATGGGGTGAGCGCCCGGTGTTGGTAGTCGAACCGCGCACGGGGCAAACCATCGATCCCAACGACTTGCTGGCTGACCTGAAAGGCAAGGTCGCCGACTGGTGGATTCCCGATGCGGTCGAGCAGGTCAGCGCCATGCCGTTAGCGGCCACCGGGAAAATCGACAAGCAACAACTGCGCGCGAAATTCGCCGCTGCGGACGGTAATGGGTAGGCCGTTGTTGACCTGGCCGAACCGCCGTGCATAGACTCATGCTACTTCTCCTTACAGCCGTTATCACGCCGCGATGCCAACGGATACGAAAAAGCGGCCACGTCAAAGAAAGTCCGAGCAACGCGCCGCGAGCATGGAGCAAATTCTCGACGTTGCCGAGCTGCTCTTTTCCAAACATGGACTCCACGGCGTCACCCTCGGCGACGTGGCCAAGCATGTGGGTGTCCATACGACGCTCGTCCATTACTACTTCCAGGACAAGCTGAGCCTGTTCGAAGCCGTGTTTGCCCGGCGCGCCGGCGTGACCAGCGGCCGCCGCATGGCCGCGCTGGAGCAGTACGAGGCGGAGGCCGGAGATTCACCCACGGTCGAAGGCGCGCTGCATGCGTTCCTGGATACCGATCTCGACCTGTACTTCGAAGGTGGCGAGAACTGGATGAACTACGCTGCCTTCTGCGCGCGCGTCAGCAACACGCCCGAAGGGGCGGCGTTGATGGATGAGCATTTCGATCCGGTCGTGCTCAAGCTGGTGGGCATCCTCAAACGCGCATTGCCCGATTATTCCGAAGAGGACATTTTCTGGGGCTATCACTTCGTGACGGGTGCGCTGATGAACACGCTCGCCCGCACCGGACGTATCGATCGTCTCTCGGGCGGTGTCTGTCATTCGGATGATTTTCCGGCCGTCAAGCAGCGCATCAGCCGTTTCATGACGGCGGGCTTTCTGTCGCTAAAGCGCTGAGCGTTTGCGAGTTGCATGATCACATGCGATACCGTCGTCAGCATGCTGACGACGGTAGGCTGCATTCATCCTCCAGCTTTGCTTTCGAACGTCTCTGCACTGATTGCAGCCGTTCAGTGCGATGCGCACTCCGGCGTCGCTGCAGGAAGCTTCGGCGCCCAGATGCCCACATTCCAATTCCATGGCTGATCGCCGCTGGCCCGTCGCCGGCAGACCACCTCGTTGACCAGTTTGTACATGCCGGGCATCAGATGCTGCGATGGTTGTGGCACATGGATGAATGCCATGTAGGCGTCATTGGAGCCAAACACCGGCCAATCGGGTTCACCCTTGGCCACCGGTTTGCCGGTGCGGGCAAAGCTGGTCCAGTAGCCGATCATCGCATCGGAGAGACGACGCTCGTTCGCGGTATCGGGAACCTTCGGCCATAGGGGTGGCGTGCCATCGAAGGTGCCGAACACGAAGGGCAACTCGCTGGCATGGAAGCCATGCAGCTTGGCGGCATCGGCCGCCGGATAGCCGTGGTCGAAGAAGTACAGATAAGCCGGCTGGCCGATCGCCGTCTGCTTGCGGATCAGTTCCTGTGCGGTCCAGCTGTACAGGGCGTCGCGGGTGGTGGCGATGATGCTCTCTTCCAGATGGTTGCTGGGATAAAGATGCAGGAAATCATGCGCGAGATCGCCATAACGTTCGCGAATCATGCTTTCGTAGATGGCCGCGCTGGCGGGTGGCTGGGGCGCCAACACCCGCAGCGAGCGGATCTCACCGCTGTTGGAGCCCGCCAGCAGCGGCACGGGTGCTTGTTCACCCTTTTCGAACGTATCGACCAGCTGCTTGGTCAGCAAATGGCCATCGATCGTTATCCAAGGGGCGAATCCGGCATCCGACGCGGCACGTGTCAGTTCGCCTGCGTCCATCGCCCGCAACGCGGCGAGATTCGGTGCATGCAACGCGGCGGCGAGCTGCGTGCCGCTTTGCTCGGCGGATGGCGCGCCATGCACGCTCTCTTTCAATGCCGGCATGGAGATCATGTACGCGCTTTCCGCGATCGCCTTTGCGAACAGCCCCCGTGCCTCCTGCGAGGCCATCAGGTACATCACGCTCAGACCGCCTGCGGATTCGCCGGCGATGGTGACATTCGCCGGATCGCCACCGAAGGCGTTGATATTGGTTTTGACCCAGCGCAGCGCGGCGATCTGATCCATCAACCCGTAATTGCCCGATATGCCGAGCGGCGATTCGGCACTGAGCGCCGGCAGCGCAAGCCAGCCGAGCGGCCCCAGTCGATAATTGATCGATACGACGACGATACCGCGTTCCGCCAGGCGCTTTCCATCGTAAAGAGGGTCGCGACTCGCACCGCCCCATAACGCGCCACCGTAGATCCAGAAAAACACCGGTGCGTTATGCGCGTTCTTCGGCGCCCAGACATTGAGCGTGAGGCAGTCCTCGCTCATCGGTACAGGCTTGGCTTCGTAGATGCTCGATAGCTTCGGCTTGGGTTGCAGGCACGCAGGCCCGAACTCGGTGCTTTTTCTGACGCCCGACCAGGCCTGCACCGGTGCGGGCGGCTTCCAGCGCAATGCACCGACCGGCGGTGCCGCGTAAGGGATGCCCTTGAACACATTCAAAGCGCCCTCGACGCTGCCCTGCAGTCGGCCGGCGGATGTGTTCACCACGGGAGCAGAGGTTGTCTGCGTTGTCGACGGCATGGCGGCACCTTCGCTCGAATAAGATGGGGTCAGGCTGGCAAGACCAACGATCAGGACGCCCAAGGCGCCCGTGCGAAGCGATATCACGGTGTGGTTCCCCCATTCTTGTTGGTGAGGCCTTCTCGCCGCAGCACCCGCGCCAGACACAAAAAAAGCACGATGGCGAGGATGTAGAACGGCACCAAGGTATAAAGCGCCATTTGCAACGAATGCGTCGGATGATTGGCCCGAAAATAATCGCTGGCAGCGCCGACGTAGGTCGGACCCAGACCGAGGCCGATGAAATTCATGATCAGCAACAGCAGTGCGCCCGACATGACGCGCTGCTCTGGCCGCACTTCCTGTTGTACCAAGGTCACCGAGGACGTCAGATAGAAATAGTTGAGCGACATCGGTCCGAGCAGGAACAACAATGACAGCGACCATCCCGGCGCCCACACAAAGCCCAGGTAAAGCGGCATGGCAAGGGCCAGCGATGCGGCAGGCAGCAAGCCATAGGCTGCTTTAGAACGACGGGTAAAGCGATCTACCAACCGTCCGGACAGAAAAATGCCCCCGCCCATGCCGATCGCCACGACCAATGCGTAATACAGCGCGACCTGATGCAGCGTCATACCTTTCTCGCGCATCAGGAACAAGGTGGTGAAGTTGCCCATTCCATAGGTGATCACCTGAGTCGCGCCACTGCCGAACGAAGCAAGCAACAGGACGGGGCGCGAAAAAAACATCTTCAATGTTTCGAGGAAACCTGCGGTTGCGGCGACGATGCTTCCCGCGGGTTTCGCAACGGCGTGATCCAGTCCACCGCGCGGCGGTTCGCGCACGATAAAGGTGAAAGCGGCGGCTGTCAGCAGCCCGACGCCGCCAAGAATGAGGAATGCATAGCGCCAACTGAAAGCGGCAGCGATGGAAGCGCCAAAAGCGATGCCCAATGCTGCGCCGATCGGCGGCCCCAGGTTGTACATACCCAACGCCGTGCCACGGCGGCTCGGTGGAAAATAGTCGGAGATAATCGCGTAGGACGGTGGCACACCGCCTGCTTCCCCAAAGCCCACCGTCATGCGGGCCGCCGCGAACTGCGCATAGCTCGTCGCGATACCGCAGGCCATCGTTGCCGCACTCCAGATGGCACACGCCAGCGACAGTACGCCGACCCGGTGGGTCTTATCCGCTAGCCAGCCGATCGGAATCGAGATGAAGCAATAGAACAGTGCGAAGTAGAGGCCGCCGATCAGCCCCAACTGGCTGTCTGACAAATGCAAGGTGTCCTGGATGGGTTTGGCGAGAATCGCCAGCAACTGCCGATCCAGAAAATTCAACACATAGACGAAACACAGCACGCCCAAGGCGACCCAGGCGCGGGTATTGGGCATCGAAGATGGATGGTGGACGGGGAGTTGAGCGTCAGGGATGTCGAGGGCTGCCATGCGTGCTAAGCCTCCCCGGCCGTGGAATCTGCCGGGCGGCCCTTGCTCGGATAGATGCGCCAACGATGGCAGCATCCGAATGGCCCATATCGAAGTTCCACTCGCACCGGCATCTCCCACTTCACCTTAGCTAACTGGCAGCACGCGAGCCATGCGTCTTAATTAAATCGATCGCAAGCCCAGCAACCCCGTTCCGGCCTCTTGTCACCGCAGCAGGTCGTTCCCGGCATGCGCCAGCCATGCCGATACCCGACGATCATGCAGGCAAATGCGAGAAGGGTCAATATTCACTATCATTAGTGTGAATATTATGAGCGCCGGGGAAAGATGGCTGCTGCGGTTGGCGGTGCTGGCCAGCAAGGCTTGGGCGAACTGGGCCAATCCGCGCTTCATCAGTGGTGCTCCCGTATTCAGCACGCACCGAATCCACATTTCACATCTTACGGAGGCTTGCGTGAATCGGTTTGTTGGCAAGGTTGCATTGGTAACGGGTGGAAGTTCTGGCATTGGCGAGGCCACGGCACTGCGGTTCGCCGAAGAAGGCGCCAAGGTGGTGATCGCTGCCCGACGCGCCGAGCAAAGCGCGCGCGTCGTGCAACGTATTATCGCTTTGGGGGGTGAGGCCCATTTTGTGCAAGCCGACGTTAGCCGGGCTGCGGATGTCGAAAGCATGATCAAGGCGACCCTGGAGCGATTTGGCCGTCTGGATTGCGCAGTCAACAATGCCGGCGTGGCGGGTCCGCGCTTCACTCCACTGGCGGAGGTTACCGAAGCGCAGTGGGATGAAGTGATGGGCGTGAACATGAAAGGTGTGTGGCTATGCATGAAGCACGAAATACCCGCCATGCTTGCCACAGGGAGCGGCGCGATCGTGAATGTTGCGTCGATCTACGGAACGAAGCCGAGCGACATCGGGCACTCTTCCTATTCGGCTAGCAAATTCGGTGTCATTGGCCTCACCCAATCGGCAGCAGCCGACTATGGTCAGATGTCCCTTCGCATCAACGCGGTTGCGCCGGGCTTCACCGTATCGGAAATGGTTGACCCAGAGCGACCAGGCGCCGCCGAACGTTACCACACGTTGACGGCTCGCCATTGCGGCATGAATCGATTCGGGGAAGCGCAGGAAACGGCAAACGCGATTGTCTGGTTGTGCTCAGAGTACGCCAGCTTTATCAACGGAGTTGTTCTTTCAGTGGATGGAGGGGGTGCTACTCGTTTGTATTGATCTACGCCATTAGCAGGCTGTTGAGAATACCCCCAACGCGCGACAATCACGGACCTCATCAATGGCTGGACCGTTGCCGTGCGCGGAGCAGATGTACAACAGTTAGGCATGTTTTCGTATGTGTCAGTGGACGAACGTGTCCCTGCCGATTCATCCGATCCGCAAGTTTGAAAAATTCAAATATTTATAGATTTGAATCCCTCCGGGCTTATGGTCCATCACTGTCCAATGCGCGATCCAGCATAGTTTGGACAAACTTCGATGGACGTCCAATAAGTTTGTCCAGTCGGACGCAGAGTTAGCTCCAGAGCTGGGTTGACCTCGGAATTGCGCTACGTGCAGGCGTCAAAAACGAGTGTCCAAAGGTCCACGCTGACGCCTCCGCGCAATTGCGAAGCTCTTTATGCGCTTAACTAGCCTCTAAATCAATGTTATCGCGCGAGTTCTTATGATTATCAGTTTCATTCGATTGTCCCTTGCGTGCGAGATCACGTGCGCAATCTTTGCGTTTCGGACGGGCTTCTCCGAGGAATCTCCAGGGCATTTAGCTGGCGCTCCCCCAAACTACTTTTTATGAGCCAAGGAGTCGTGTGCAATAGTTGGCACAGGATTTCGAGCGCTTGGATGCCAGATTTTTATGCATAGCACCTAGCATTGTGATGGCAATCATCGCTTCGTTGCCGCCATGTTTCGGCCCAGGAGTGATTAGGCACCAGATTCTGGAAAAACGCAGTTGCTCGCTAGCAGACAAACTATGGCGGATCGCGCAATCAAGTTTGATAATGCCGCCGCCTGGGTTGACGGACGAATCTGGAGTCGTTTTCATGTTTGCTTGTGGCGGGGCAGATCGAGTTGGAGCATAGGCTTTGTCCAGACTCGATCGTTAAACACGCACCCTCACGGCGAGGCCGCCTGTTGCCCCCGTGGCACTACGCTGCTCTGGCTTACCCCCAGGTTGGCATCGAAGAAGCCGAGCAGGTGACCATAGAAGTCGATGCGCTGGTCGTCCTTTTCCAGTCCGCCAAATTCGTCGGTGTAATCCAGATACACAGGCGCATTACCTGACTTGGCAAGCGCATCGCGCATCAGCTCGGCTATATAAATAGGTGCCGTGCCGTTCATGCGTGTATGCGCAATCAATACCGGCACTTTGATGTCGCTCGCGTGGGTAAGCGGTGAGCGATCCGCCAGTTGCTTGCTGTCGTTGCCGAGCAGTTCCTCAACCAAAGTGGCTTGCATCGGCGTTTCTCTGCGGACATACCATCGGGAAATCTTGCTCAGATCGTAGACGGCTGAATTGGCTGCCACGCACCGGTAGAGAGTAGGCTCTCGCACAGCCCCCATGAACGCTGCGTAGCCGCCATAATTGGAACCGTAGATGCAAATGCGCTTCGCATCGGCAATGCCCTGGTTGATGGCCCAATGGGTGGCATCGGTGACATCGTCTTGCATCGCCGCACCCCATTGCCTGTAGCCGAGCTGGTAGAAAGACCTGCCGAAGCCGTACGATCCGCGATAATTCACCCGCAGCACGGCATAGCCATGTTGCGCCAGCAACTGCACCTCGTTGTCGAAGTACCAGCTGTCGCTTTCGATATTTGGGCCGCCATGTACCAGCACGATCATGGGTGCCGGACCGGCATGGCCAGTTGGTCGCGTCACGAAGCCGGTCAGCACCAGTCCATCGCGCGCCCGCATGGTAAAGGGTTCGGAGGGAAGCTGGTGTTTGGGGTCGAGTGCTGCATAGGACCGGAACAAAAGCCGCGCCTTATGATTCCGGCGATCAAGCAGGTAATACGTGCCCGGGTCGCGGTCGCTCAGGGTGTGTATTACCATCAGATTTCCATCGGTGCTGACGCTAGTAACATTCGTCGTTGCATCCGGGAATGCCTTAAAAACCCACGCGCGCCAGATCGCGTCCTGACTGTTGGGGTCAATGAACCGAGCCTCAGGCCGTCCGGTACCAAAAAAAGCGCCCAACGTTTCGTATCCATCCAGGGATAAAAGCTTGCCCAAGGGATTGGTCACGGCATCACGCAGCAACTGCGTGCGCATACCTGTCGCAAAGTCGTAGCGGTCAAAACTGTTCGGACCTTCCTTATGCTCGACGATAAGGAACAAGGATCGGTTGTCGCGCGAGATGGAATTCGGATACATCTTCACCCCGCTAACGGTGCTGTCGTTCAGCGGCTTCCAATCCTTGCCGTTGTTCGTCACATAGACCGACATTTGATCATTGTCATCCAATGCCCAGGCCACGCGGATGACGCCGGCATGGTCAGCCATATACTTGGCGCCGTAGATCGGGCCTTCGGCGACGACATCGCCACCGTCCGGACTGATGTTGTTGGTATCCACCAAACGTGCCTGGGTTTTGCATTTTCTATTGATTACCCGCAGGCAGTAGTCAATCAGTACATGGTGGTCATCATTGGGAATAGTGCCGATCAACATGCCATGGAAGTTGACCTCGCTGGATTTGTCGATATAACCCAAGTGCAGGGTGGGATTATCCCCTTTGCCGTCTGGAAGCTGCACGAACTGGTTGTAGCGATCGGTGAAATGGGTCATCCGTGCAACCACCTGGTTGGAACCTACCCAGACAAGACTATTGATCGCGGTACGTTCGCCGGTGGAAATGGTTTTGACCACGCTCAGGTCTGCGACATTCACAATGACAATGAATGACGTGTCATGGGCGTGCTCGACGACAGCCAGCAACTTGCCATTTGGCGAAATGATGGCACCTTCGTGCTGTGGCCGGCTCACCAGCATCTTGCTGTTGTCGTCCAGTGCAACGGCGGTCTGTGGTGCCGCGGTAAGCGCCGCTGCCAGCCATAAAGCTCCAAGCATCATCTTTCCCCTTGTGAACGAAGCCGATTCGCTTCGATATCCGTACCGCTAAATCGGGGAGTGCGCGCGGCTGATATCCAGCGCATGAGGCTAGATAGCCTCGATGCTTGACTGCAACCGCCCGAACCTATCCCGCACGCACCATTTCACTCGCACGCAAGACCGTATAGCCCTTGCCAGAGCGATAGGCGCACAAGTAATGCAGCGTAAATTCCCCCAGACCCCCGCAGCAGAAAACCCAGTAGAGGTCTTCTGCTGATACTGTGGGTGCCAATGCTTACGCAAACGGGACATCTGGCGCAATGGGGTTATCCGGTACTCACGACAGTGGGCTGCTGTTTCCCTTTGTGCAATCCCTTACGTCGCTATATAAAACGCCCCCAATTGATTGGCGTCGGAAAATGCCCTGGGGGGCAGAGCACCGTCAGCAATTGGCTGACCATGCCGGACGGCCAGAGCGTATATCTTCGCGACTGGTCCAACCGTGACGCACGCGATGCGGTGTTGATCGTGCATGGACTGGGCGAGCATGGCGGGCGCTACGAAGCGCTGGCGCAATGGTTCCTGGCGCGGGGATACGCAGCGCGCAGCTATGACCAGCGCGGGCACGGCCTTACGCCGGGACAGCGTGCAGCCTTGCGGCATGACGACGATCTGTTGCGCGATCTTTCCGCGGTCTACCAGGATTACGCTGCCAGCTTCGGCAAGCCGCCGCTGTTGCTTGGGCATAGCATGGGCGGCCTGGTGGCGCTGCGCGCCGTATTGGACGGCCGTGTCGAGCCGCCTGCGCTGGTACTTTCGTCGCCCGCATTGCGAACGTTCGAAACGCCTTGGCTGCGCCGGCTGGCGCACCTGCTTTCGCGCGTGGCGCCGAATCTGCCGTTGCGAAGCAGGTTGCCGCTCGAAAAGCTGTCGCACGATGCGAAAGTGATCGAGGAATATCGCAATGATCCGCTCTGCGGCGGCTGGATTACCCCGCGCATGGCCGACTTCATCTTCAGCGCTGGGGCGTCCAGCATCGCCGATGCCTGGCGCCTGCGCGTGCCGACCTTGTTGCTGGTGGCCGGCAGCGATCGGCTGGTCGATCCTTCCGGCAGCCGCCAATTCGCCGACAGCGCATGGGCCACCAGGCAACTTACTAGCCGTTTCTTCGATACGCTGTTCCACGAGCTTTTCAGTGAAACGGAAACCGGCCGTCATCAGGTGCTGGCGCAGTTGGCGGAATGGCTGCGGCGAAGGGTAGCGGCTGGCTAACTTTATGGTGGCGGCCGATGAGCATTCGCGCGATCAGGCAGCCATCTCTTTGGGCCTTGCTGCATAGCGACATCGTCGCACGGCATGCGCCGCCCTTGGCACGCCGGGATGCATGCCGATAGCCTGTGCCAATTGATGCGGAGCCGATGCAGGCGCATGCTTGACTGACGCAAGCAAAGGTCAGCACGATGGCAACCAGCGCCTTGAAAGTCCTGCTCGACTGTCTGGAACAGGACCGGTCATGGCGTGCGCCGGATCAATTGCAACGGCGTGTCGATGCACTCGATCGCCTGGAAAGCTGTCTCATCCATGTGCAAGCCATGCTCGAACCGTCGCTCTATCGGCGCGTCGAAGCGATCCAGCTGGAGCTGGAAGCAATCAACCGTATGCTGTATCGCTCGATCCGCGACGAGATTCGGCGTGGAGCCGGTGTGCAGGCGTTACTGCCCTGGATGACCGTGCCGGAAGACGGCTTCGATCAAGATGGCTACGACCACCTGGATGCCCTGGCGAGCGGTGTCCTGCAATTGGCCGAACCCGAGGGCGATATCGCCGATCCGCTGCCCGGCATGGTGTTCTACCAGCCCACCCCCGCGCGTCACATCTTCGACTTCATCCGGCATGCGTCGCTCGGCGAGCGCGATGTGCTGATTGACCTCGGTTCCGGGCTAGGCCACGTACCGTTGCTGGCCGCCGCCTGCACGCCGGCTCGCTGTGTCGGTATTGAACGTGAGCCGGCCTACGTGGCCAGCGCCCGGCAAGCCGCCTTGGCGCTGAAGCTGGGCAACGCGACGTTCCTGCAGCAGGATGCGCGAAGCGCCGATGTTTCCGAAGGGACCGTGTTCTATCTGTATACCCCTTTCACCGGCGTCGTCCTGCGCAGCGTGCTGGACATGCTGCGCAGGGAAGCGCGGCGGCGCGAAATCCGCCTGGGCACGTTCGGTCCATGCACGTCGTTCATTGCGCAGGAAGCGTGGCTGAGGGCGGAAGGGCGATGCACGGAGCAGCGCGTTGCCATGTTTCACAGCGCCGGCTGAGCTTGCCGCGATCGCCTGTTCGCAGGTCAGACTGCATTGCCTCAGCGATGGGGTTTCCCGCGATGCGGACAAGGACCAGCCGGCACGCCTGCGCGATGATCTTTTTATCCAGGCGACGGGCTGAATCAGCAAGCATGCGATCGAAGTCATCGCATGGAAAAAGGGCACTGCGGCATCAACCAATGCCGCAGTGCCCTGCAAGGAAAGCGATTGATGACTTAAGGACGCGGTCCCCTGCGGATGCCGCCGAAAATCAACGACAGCACGAACAGGATAATGAAGACCACGAACAGAATTTTCGCGATGCTGGCTGCACCAGCGGCGATGCCACCGAAGCCGAAAATGGCGGCGATGATGGCGATAATGAAAAATACGGCAGCCCAGTAAAGCATGACAGTCTCTCCTGATGTGAAGGCATGCGTGTTTGCGCTAACTCCCAGGCCGGCGTCGTACTCGACATAAGCCGGACTGGGCACGCTGCGGTTAATGGCTACGGCTGCCGGTGCCTCGGCGGCTCATGTCCAGGTCTTCCTCGAACTCGCGCACTTGCCGTTCCGCGTCCTCACGGGCTATGCCGTAGCGCTCCTGCAGTCTTCCGGCCAGCATCTGGGCATTGCCTTCGACCACTTTCAGGTCGTCGTCGGTCAATTGGCCCCACTTCTGCTTGATTCGCCCGCTGAACTGTTTCCACCGGCCGCTGATCGTGTCCTGATTCATGACGGATACCTCGTGCGGATCGACATTGTGCCGACGCAGTGCGCGTTCGGCGTTATCGATTCGACCAATGCAGCCGTGAACACAATGTACGCGCGCGCCCAGGCGGTTCAGGCAGATGAAAAGGTTGCGCACATAGCGTGAGCATCGTGTGCGCACAGCGCCGTTGTTTTGGCGCTGACACGGTTTGAAGCGCGCAGACGCGAGCCCAAGATTGTGCGCAAGCGCTCCGGGCTGCTTAATTCCGGAGGGTGCCGGAGTGATGAAAAGGTGACTAAGGCCTGGACAACGTCTTCTATCGAGTCGCTGGCGCGGCGGAAGCCGTACCGGGCAGTTCGTCGATCATGCGCGCGGCAAGGCCGTCATAGTTGTAATCGAAATGATGGTCGCCCGGCATCTCGTGGACCTTTACCCAGGCGGGCAAGTGCGGATCGTCGCACACGGTGTCGTCGCTATCGTCGTGGCCGTAGTAGCACACCACCGGTGGCTGGGCCTGTAGCGCCTGGATCGGCGGCAGCGCCGGATAGTGCGGCACCGGGTTGATCCATTGCATGATTTCTTTCAGGTGCGTTTTGAGCCAGTTCTCGCGCACCATGATGTAGCCCTCCAGTTCCACCTCGAAGTTCACATCCTGGCTGGGCGAGAGCAACACCATCTGCGTGATCCGCGCGCGATTGGCCGGGCCAAGCTTGTCGACGATGGTGGGCAGCACGTCCGCGCCAAATGAAAAGCCGATCAGCCATATCTTTTGCTTATGCCATTGCGCGGTGTACCGGGTGATCAGCGCATCGAGGTCGCGCGCCGATTCCTCGGGTGAGCGATTGCGCCAGTAATAGTCCAGGCAGCTGACCCCCAGCACCGGAACGCCGCGCGCGACCAGCCGCGTGCCCAATTGCTTGTCCAGGTCGCGCCAGCCGCCATCGCCGGAATAGAAAATCGCCAGCACGTCGTCGTGGCCGGCCGGTGCCTGCGTGGTGGGCGACAGCTTGACCGTGGCCGCGTCCAGGCTGGGACGGGGGAAGGGCTTCCAGATCGCCAGTGCGGCGATGATCGCCACGCAGACCACCACGGCGATAACACGAAATTTCATCGACGCACCACTCCGGTAAGGCCGCCCGAGATCAGGCTGGCGACATTGGTAAGCACCACCGGCAGCGCAATGCCGCCTGGGACCGCCATATAGCGAGGCTCCCACTCGGGATCGAACTTGTCCTTGTAACGGTGCAGGCCCTGGAAATTATAGAAGCGCTCGCCACGGCCGAAGATAAGCGCGCCGAAACGATTCCACAGTGGCGCCTGGCGCCTGCTCTGCAGGCCCGAAAGCGGCGCCATGCCGAGATTGAACCAACGGTAGCCTTCCGCCTTGGCCCACAGCATCAGCTCCACGAACAAGTAATCCATCAGGCCGGCTGGGCCATCCGGCAACTGGCGCATCAGGTCTACCGAGGCTTCTTCCATGCTGTCGCTGAGGAACAGATTGGCGAAGGCGACGGCTTTGTCGTCCTGCCACACCACCGCCATCGGCGTGCGCGCGAGATACGGTTCGTCGAAGGCGCCGAGCGAAAAGCCTTTCTCGCGCACGCGCTTGTCGCGCAGCCAGGCGTCGGAGATCGGCTTCAGCCGCGGCAGCAAGGCGGGAACCTGCGCGATCGGCACGATCTCCAGGCGCAGGCCTTCGCGGGTCAGCTTGTTGACGGTGCCGCGCAGGGTCTTTTTCGATTTGCCGTCGAGGTTGAACTGTTCCAGCCTGACGCGAGCCTCTTCGCCGACCTTCAGCAGGCTCATGCCGACTTCGAGGTAAAGATCCAGGTCGGCCGGATTCACCTGGTAGAACACCGGCCAGCCGCCGCCGCGCTCGCAACGTTCGCGGAACGTCCATACCAGCTCCTGCCGCGCGCGATCGTCGCGCCCGACCGGATCGCCCATCGCCACCCAGCTGCGTCCCTCGATGCCGTACATGATGAAAGCCTTGCCGTCCGGGTCGAACAACAGGCTCTTGTCGCCCATCAAGGCCAGATGCGCCTGGGCGGAAGGAAATTGCTTGATCAGCGGCAGCGCGCGCGCCAGCTCCGCGTCGTCGGGCAGGGTGGGGCGCGGGCGCGCCGAGCGGATCAAGGTAGTGAGCGCGAACAGCAGCGCCACGCCGGTGGCGCCAACCAGCGCGCGCAACGCACGCGGCGCGTTGCCGTGGTAGAAGCTGAATTGCCACCACAGGTCGCGGCTGTAGTCCACGTGCTGGTAGCTGAAGAGCACCAGCCACACCGTGCAACCCAGCACCGTGGCGCAAGCGAGCAGCCAGCCGAACGAGAACGTCATCTCGAACAGCGAGGCGCGGCGATAGAACAACCGATGCGCGGGGGCCAGCGCCACGGCGAGCAGGATCAGCAGACAGGCTTCTTCGTAGTCGATGCCCTTGAGCAGCGAAGCGACCGCGCCGGCGACCAGCAGCACCAGCGTCAGCCAGTACGCCGCGTCCAGGCGCCGCTGCAATCCTCGCGCGAGGATCAGCAGCGACATGCCGATCACGCTGCTGAGGAAATGCGAGGCCTCCAGCACCGGCAGCGGCAACAGGTCGCTGAGCAATTCCAGCCGGCCCGGCAGCACGGCCGTGGCGCCGGAAAACAGCAGCACCGCGCCGGATACCAGCGTAAGCCCGGCGAAGAACGGCGGCAGCAGTCCGTTGAACCATGGCGAAAGCAGCGCGGCGTGGCGCAATCCGCGCGCTTCGCGCACCACTACCACTACCGTTGCCGCACATAGCGGCAGCAGATAGTAGACGCCGCGATAGGCCGCCAGTGCGCCGAGGATCGGAGCCGACAAGGCCTGGTTGCCGGTGGCGCCGAAGCCGGCCAGCATCACCGCTTCGAACACGCCCAGGCCGCCGGGCACATGGCTGATCAGGCCGGCGATCTGCGCCAGCGCGAAAATCGCCAGGAACGAGCCGAAATGCAGCACCAGGGCGTCCGGCATCAGCGCATACAGCACGGCTGCGGCCAGGCCCCAATCCAGTGCGCCCACGAAAATCTGGCGCAGCCCCACTTCCAATGGGGGCAGCCGCAAATCCCAGCGCCATAGCCTGATCGTGCGACGGAAAACCTGCCCGCCGATCAGCCACGCCAGCGGCACCAGGCACAACACGACGCCAAGCAGGAGCCGCGCGTGTGCCAGTTGCAATCCCGGCGGTATCGGCACCAGCAACAGGGTGACGCCGGTGATCGCGAACAGCCCAAGCCAGAAACTGACGGTACAGAACAGCACGACCTTGGCCACGTCCATGGTGGACAGGCCGGCCTGGATGTAGAAGCGGTAACGGATCGAGCCGGAAACCAGCATCGCCATGCCCAGCGTGTTGCTGAAGGCGTAGCTGATGAAAGAGATCAGCGCCACGCGCCGCTTCGGCAGCGTGCGGCCGATGGCGCCGAGCGCGAACAGGTCGTACAGCGGCATCACGGCATAGCCGAGCGCGGTGAGCACGATGGCCTGGCCGATGCGCCCGCGACGCAGGCGATGCATGTACTCGCCCACCTGGTGATAGCTCACCTCGCCAGCCAGGCGATAAAGCGCCCACAACGCCAGGCACAGCATCAGCACCGAAAGTGCCGGGCCACCGAACCGGCGCAGCCACACCGGGCCCGGCCGGGTCAGGGCATCTTCCTGGCTAAGGACTTCAGCCCCGCCTTGTTGCTCCACGCTACGATTGCCTCCTAGCGCCGGACCACGCACAGACCATGATCCGGCCCCACATTCCCCAAAGACCGCGATGGTGCCACACCCATCATGGCAGGCGACAACTTGCGGCCTGCGGGTTATGGCGTCCGCATGACGGCGCGTGATCGGAACGCGCTGCGGCAAGGGGGCTATGACAACAAAAGGGCGCTCCATCGGAGCGCCCCGGCGTACTTCGCGTCAGCGGCGATCAGCTCTTCTTGATTTCAAAGGTCTTGCTTGCCGCCTGCTTGCCGTCCAGCGAGATATCCACCTTGTACTTGCCTTCCGGCCACAGGTTCGGATTCTGCACCCGGAAGGTGGTGGTGGCCGGGCCATCGGCGATGATCGACTGGCTGGTGCTCATCACCTGCTGGCCGCTGCCTTCGAGGTAGCTCCACTTGGCGTTGAGGGTGGCGCCGGGCGTGCTGCCGGTGGTGTCGACGCTGACGTAGATGGTCTTCTGGCTCGGCGCGAAGGTGGTCATCTCCTTGCGCACCTTGTGGTCGGCATTGACCGCGTCGCCTACCGTGATGGTGCTGACCTGGAAACCCTCCGCGGCCGGCGTGGCCGCGGCAGTTGTTGCTGCCGCCGTACTGGCCGATGCCGGCGCGGCGCTGGCGGTGCTGGTCGCTGCGGGTGCGGCGGCCGTGCCGACCGGCGCCGGCTTGGTGGCGGCCGTGGACGGCGCGGCGGGCGCGGCGGCGGTGCTGGGTGCAGCAGGCTGGTTCGCCGGCTGTTGCTCGTTCTTGCCGCAGGCGCTGAGTGTCAACAGCCCGGCGAACGTAACGCTGCAGAGGACGGCGGAACGTGCGGAGAGTTTCATGGGTGAGATTCCGAAAGGGGGGACAGGAAACCGGAGGCCGGCGGCTTCATGGCAGTCCGACTAGGCTAGCGCCGCCGATCTGAAGTGCCGATGACCAAAACGCAGAGTTTAACCGTTTGCGCGTCGGGTTCGACGCAGGCCGCCACGCTTATTGCCGGGCTCCGCGGCGGTTGTCCGGAAGCGCCTGGTCCGTGCTGCGGAAGGGGTTGATGTCCAGCCCGCCGCGTCGCGTGTAGCGCGCGTAGACGCTCAGTCGCTCCGGTGCGCAACGCTGCCGCACATCCATGAAGATGCGTTCCACGCATTGCTCGTGGAATTCGTTGTGGATGCGGAACGACACCAGGTAGCGCAGCAGTCCTTCCCGGTCGATCGGTGCGCCGTGGTAGCTGATCTGCACGCTGCCCCAATCCGGCTGGCCGGTGACCGGGCAGTTGGAGCGCAGCAGGTCCGAGACCAGGATTTCGTCCACCGCTGGCGCGGTTGCATCGGCGCGCAGGTAGCCGGCGTTCGGCGGCCCGTAGTCGTCGACGGTTATCGGCAGCGCGTCGATCGAATCGCCCGCCAGATCCGCAAACACGTGTTGCGCGGTACGCGCCGCGCGGAGCTGCACCATCACCGGCGCGCCCGCCGCGCGCGACAAGTCCTGTTGCAGCAGCGCGCTCAGCGCGGCCGGATTGGCCAGCGGCTCTTGCGCGAAACCATTGAGATACAGCTTGAACGATTTGGATTCGATGATGTTGGGCGAATGCGCCGGCACCCGGAACTCCGCCACCGCCGCCACCGGCTTGCCATGCATATCCAGCCACGACAGTTCATAGGCGTTCCAGATATCCACGCCCTGGAACGGCAGCGGCTCGCTCACGCCGATTTCATCGCGCTTGGCCTGGCGAGGAATGGGAAATAGCAGGGTGGGATCGTAACGGTCGGCGTAGACGGTGTGCTTGCCGAGCGGGGAGTGTTCGGGAGTGCTCATCCGTGCATTCTATCGCTTCGGCCTGCCTGCTTCGCCGGGAACGGATCGAGGAACCCGGATCACAACGCGCATCGACGGTGGATCCGGCGCGGGACCATCCGCTCATCGCGGCCCTCTCCCTGGAGAGGAGAGGGCCTGTGCATGCGTGGTAGACCGGCGCTATCGGTTGACGTGCGCCATGCCCGCCGGCGCATAACGCTCGCCGGCCACCGCTTCGGCAGGAAAAATCCTTTCGATCGAATCCAGTTCCTGCTTGCTCAGCCGCACGTCGAGCGCGCCGAGGTTTTCGTCCAGGCGCGAGCGGCGTTTGGTGCCGGGGATCGGCACGATGTCCTCGCCTTGTGCCAGCACCCAGGCCAGTGCCAGTTGCGCCGGCGAACAGCCTTTTTCCGCGGCCAGCTCCTCCACCTGTTTCACCAGTTGCAGGTTGCGCGCAAAATTTTCGCCCTGGAAACGCGGATTGGTGCGACGGAAATCATCCTCATCGAAATCCTCCGGCTTGCTGATGGCGCCGGTGAGAAAGCCGCGGCCCAGCGGCGAATACGCCACCAGCGCAATACCCAGCTTGCGGCACATCGCCAGCGAGCCGTTTTCTTCCGGATCGCGCGTCCATAGCGACAACTCGCTTTGCAGCGCGGCGATCGCATGCACCTTGCTCGCCCGCTCGATGTTGTGCGCCGACGCTTCCGACAAGCCCAGGTAGCGCACCTTGCCGGCCGCCACCAGTTCGGCCATCGCACCGACGGTTTCCTCGATCGGTACGTCCGGGTCCACGCGATGCTGGTAGTACAGGTCGATGTGCTCCACGCCCAGCCGCTTCAGGCTGTGGTCGCAGCTGGCGCGCACGTAATCCGGACGGCCGCTGATGGCGCGCTTGGCGGGATCGGACGCATCGCGCACGATGCCGAACTTGGTCGCCAGGAATACCTGGTGGCGCCGGCCCTTGATCGCCTTGCCGACCAGTTCCTCATTGGTGAAAGGGCCGTACATGTCGGCGGTGTCGAGCAGGCTCACGCCGCGGTCGAGTGCATGCTGGATGGTGGCGATGGATTCGGCGTCGTCGCGCTGGCCGTAAAAGTCGCTCATGCCCATGCAGCCGAGGCCGAGGGCGGAAACGCCGGGACCGTTCTTGCCGAGAGTGCGGGTCTGCATGGGATCGCCTTTTCACGAGTGGAAGATGGCGCATCTTCGAACCATGCGGGCGTGCGATAAATGCTCAATAATGGTTATCACTATTCCATCTAGATCAATAATCCGTGGATCGTCTCGATGCCATGCGCCTGTTCACGCGAATCGTCGAGCTGGGCAGCTTTACCGCCGCGGCGGACGACCTGGACCTGCCGCGCGCCACCGTCACCCACACCATCAAGCGGCTCGAGGCGCGGTTGGGCACGCAACTGTTGCAGCGAACCACCCGGCGCGTGCATACCAGCCGCGAAGGCGAACTCTATTACGGCCATTGCGTGCGCCTGCTGGCGGACATGGATGCGGTGGAAACGGATTTCCGCGAAACAGCCGTGCTGCCGCGCGGACGCTTGCGCGTGGACCTGCCCGCGCAAATGGCGCGTCTGTGGCTGATTCCCGCCTTGCCGACTTTTTTCGCGCGCTATCCGCAACTTGAACTGGACATCGGTACCGGCGACCGCTTCGTCGACCTGTTGCGCGAAGGCGTCGATTGCGTACTGCGCGTCGGCCAATTGCCGGATTCGGGCTTGACCAGCCGGCGCGTTGGCACACTCGAGCAAGCCTCCGTGGCGAGTGCGGCCTATGTGCGCAGGCAAGGCATGCCGCAAAGCTTGGCGGATTTGCAAAACGGCCATTACGCGGTGAACTGGGCATCGCCAACCACGCATCGCAGCGAGCCGCTGGAATTCATGCTCGGCCGCAAGCGGCGCGAAGTGACGCTGCCCGGCCGTGTCACCGTCAGCGGCGTCGAAGCCTACATGGGCTGCTGCGAAGCCGGCCTGGGCATCGCGCAATTTCCGCGCTATCGCGTGGCGGACGGGTTGGCGAGCGGACAGCTGCGGGAAATCCTGCCATCGATGCCGCCGCCATCATTGCCGGTGTCGGTGTTGTATCCGACCCACCGGCAGATGCCGGCAAGGTTGCGGGTGTTCGTCGACTGGTTGGTGGAGTTGATGGCCAGGCAGCTTTGAGCATGTTGGACGTTCCCCCCGGCTGGCGCTTAGGGACCTGCCGGCGCGGCAGTGCGGCACCCTTCTTTTACTCGGTCCTTCAGGGGCCGGGTTGCCCCATGCCATGCCGCGTTTCGTGCTGGCGATCAGTCGAGTCAGGCGAAACTCATTCTCTTGGCAATCCATGTCGTGGTCGTGCCGTTGCCATCGTCTCCCGTGTAAGCGGCGCTCCCGCCGCCGCCAGCGCATCGCGTTGCTGTGCAAGCGGAATGCGCAGCGTGCAATCCTCCAACTGCGCCAGTTTCCGGAAGACCGGCAGCGCTTGCACGCGCTGTACGAAGGCGGCCGTGCGCGGCCAACGTTCGGCATCTACTGCGTAGCGCACAAAAGCTGCGGTGCGGAAATAGCAGGCGATGCTGATATCGGCAATCGATAGATCGCTGAAGATAAAGCCATCCGCAGGCAGCTGTGTTTCCAGATAATCGAGTGCGGAAGGAATTTCGATTTCGCGCGCCTGCTTGACGATCTGCTCGTCCGTGGTCTCGCCGAATACGTGGCGGCGGACTGACAACTGGTAGAAGAGGCGCCAGATCAGCACGTCCGCAAGGCGGGTATCGGCATATTCTTCCAGCCAGCGCGCCTTGGCACGGTCGGCGATATTGGCGGGATAGAGCGGGGGCACCGGATGCTTGTCTTCCAGGTATTGGCAGATCACCGAAGAATCGTTGAGCACCAGATCGCCGTCGAGCAGCACCGGCACGCGACGCAAGGGGCTCAAGTGACCGAAATCGTCGTTGCCGACGAACGGCGCGATCGGATCGATCTCGTAGTCGAGCCCTTTCAAGTCCAGGCACACCAGCACTTTGCGCACGTAAGGCGATACGTAATTGCCAATGACGATCAGTCGGTGCGACATGCTTGCGTTCCTTCAAGCGACAGGCAGGGACGGTACGGCCGTGGGCGAGCCGTTGGAATCGAGCGCGATCATCACGAAGCGGCCGGTGGTGCAGACGCGGCGGTCGCCGGTGAGCGGGTCTTCGGCGGTCATTTCCACTTCCACCCGCATCGAGCTATGCCCGACGCCGACCAGGCGCGCCACCAGTTCCACCAGCTGGCCTTCCCGTACCGGCACGCGGAAATTCACCTCTTCCGAGCGCGCGGTGACGACCGTGCGCCGGGCGTGGCGGGAGGCCACGATAAAGGCGGCCTTGTCCATCCAGGCCAGCGCCTGGCCGCCGAACAGGGTGCGCAGGTGGTTGGTGTGGTCGGGAAAGACCATTTCCAGCAGGCGGGCTTCGGGCAGGGTCGGAGTCATGGATCGCGGGCCGGAACGGAGAGGTGCACACGATACGGCGCCGCTTGCCGGGATGCCATGCCAGGGACCTTTGGCAGGGGTGCGGCGCGATCGCCGCTACTACGATGAAGGGTCATGACAAGATGGGGTGGCCGCCGTCGCGGCCAAACGTTTTCATTGGGAGCAAGCATGCGTTCGATAATCGGCACGTCGCGTCTGTACGGCGCTTTGGTGTGTGGTCTGCTGACACTGGCTGCGAGCCCGGGCAGCGCGAAGGCGGAAGGTCGCACGTTGACCGCGCAGGATTATGCGCAGGCCGAACGGTTCATGCCGTACAACACCATGCCGCTGGTGGATCATGCGGTACACGTCGTGCATTGGCTGGACGGCACGCACTTCTGGTATCTCGACCATGACGCGAGCGGCGATCACTATCTGCGCATGGATGCCACCAGCGGCAAGGCGTCGCCGCTGTTCGACCAGGCCAAGCTGGCCGCGGCACTGGACCACGCCGGCGACAAGTCGGCCAAGGCCGACAAGCTCGGCATCGCCGACTACCGCGTGGCTGCCGACGGACGTGATGACATCGAGGTCCACGGCAAGCATTACCTGTGCGACCTGAAGGGCGCCGGTGAATGCGTAGACCGGAACACGCTGGTAAAAACCGGCAAGGAGCCGGGCGTGCTGTCGCCCGACCGCAAGCAGGAAGCCTTCATCCGCAACTGGAACCTGTGGGTGCGCGACGTCGCCACCGGCAAGGAAACCCGGCTCACCACCGATGGCGTGGAGAATTTCGGCTACGCCACCGACAACGCCGGCTGGAAACACACCGACAACGCGATCCTCGAATGGTCGCCCGACTCGAAGCGGATCGCGACCTTCCAGCAGGACCAGCGCCAGGATGGCGACATGTACGTGGTGACCACCCAGGTCGGCCATCCGCAATTGCAGTCCTGGAAATACCCGTTGCCGGGCGACGAACACGTCACGCTGATCCAGCGCGTGATCATCGATGTGCCGGCGCATCGGGTAGTGCGACTGAAGATGCCGCCTGACCAGCATCGTTCGTCCCTGTGCGACGACGTCAGCTGCGGCGAGGATGGCGGCTGGGACGATGTGAAGTGGGCGCCGGACGGCAACACGCTGGCCTTCGTATCCACCTCGCGCAACCACCAGCACGAAACCTTCCGCATCGCGGACGCCAATACCGGCGAAGTACGCACCGTGTTCCACGAAGACGTGCCCACTTATTATGAAAGCGGCAACGGTGCGGTGAACTGGCGCTATCTGCCGGCCAGCCACGAAGCGATCTGGTTCAGCGAGCGCAACAACTGGGGCAATCTCTACCTCTACGATCTCGGCAACGGCAAGCTCAAGCACGCGATCACCACCGGCGACGGCAACGTGACCGAAGTGCTGAAGGTGGATGCGAAGACACGTACCGTGTGGTTCCGTGGCGTAGGCCGCACGCCTGGCGTCAATCCCTATTACCAGCAGCTCTGGAAGGTGAGCCTGGATGGTGGCGAACCGGTGCTGCTGACGCCCGAGCCGGCCGACCACACCATCACCCTGTCCGACGACGGCAAGTATTTCGTCGACAGCTATTCCACCACCACCACGACGCCGGTGACTGTGCTGCGCGATGCCAGCGACGGTCGCACCCTCGCTACCGTCGCCAAGGCCGACATCAAGCGTCTGCTCGCCACTGGCTGGCAGCCGCCGGAACAGGTCGTGGTCAAGGCGCGCGACGGCAAGACCGATCTGTATGGCCTGATGTTCAAGCCCACGCATTTCGATCCGCAGAGAAAATATCCGATCGTCGATTACATCTATCCCGGCCCGCAGACCGGCTCCGTGGCGACCTTCGGCTTCACGCCCTCGCATTACGACAATCAATCGCTGGCGGAACTGGGCTTTATCGTGGTTGCGATCGACGGCATGGGTACGCCATGGCGCTCCAAGTCCTTCCATGATGCCTGGTACGGTCACATGGGCGACAACACGCTGCCCGACCAGGTGGCCGCCATCAAGCAGCTGGCGCAGCGCTATCCGTGGATCGATCTCGATCGCGCCGGCATCTGGGGCCATTCCGGTGGCGGCGATGCCACGGCGGACGCCATGTTCCGTTATCCCGATTTCTTCAAGGTCGGCTGGTCGGAAAGCGGCAACCACGACAACCGCGACTACGAGGATGACTGGGCCGAGAAATGGCAGGGCCTGCTGGAGACCCACAAGGACGGCAGCACCAACTACGACAACCAGTCCAACCCGCTGATCGCCAAGGACCTCAAGGGCAAGCTGATGCTGGTGCACGGCAGCATCGACGACAACGTGCCGCCCTACAACACCTTGCTGGTGGTCGATGCGCTGATCAAGGCCAACAAGGATTTCGACATGTTGCTGTTGCCCAACGAGCACCATGGCTACGCAGACGATACCCCGTACATCACGCGCCGCCGCTGGGATTACTTCGTGCGCAACCTCGCTGGCGATACGCCGCCGAAGGAGTACGCGCTTAAGCCGTGGCCGTGGCGATAAATACGTGACCGGGCGCCGCGGCAAGGCAAGTTGCCTTGCCGCGGCGCGGGGCCATCGGTGTCTTCCTTTGTTCTGGCCGACAATCCACCCTGGGCTTTTCTTCGCGTCGTAGCGGCGATACAGCATGGCGCGCAAGGCGGGACCAAGCACCGCCAGTTGGCCGGGCAACCCTGGTGCGATCGCGCCGATCGCCAGGCACGGTGCCGGTAGCCTGAGCTGCTCGTCGCTGTTGGCCGCGCCAGTAATCGGAGAGAAAACCGCGGCAGGCACGGGCCTTGGCGACGCTATCAAGTGATCATCCGGCATCACGCGCAACCCGGTGATCATGGTCATGCTGGCACCAAGGCCCAGGCTGATAGCCGCCACCATCAGGGCGGTCATGACGCGCTGGTGCCTGAGGTTGCGCAAGCCAGTATCAGGTAATACGCGAGCAGGAGCGGATTTCCTCGGCGATAACCACGGGCGCAAAATTGCTGGCGCCTGCCGCAGCAGGCGTTCGCTTTGATCCATGCATTTCAACAGCAGCAGCGGAACCCTTCTCTGCCGCAGCAGATCCGGTGCTTGAGTCGGTTACATGCGCATATGCCGTAGTGACTCGGAAGGTAAGTGGCCGCTCAGTGGTTCACCGGCTCAGCCATGCCGTTCGTCACCGCATCGTCCAATAGCTTGTCCAATTGCTGATTGGCGCGTTGCGTTGCGAGCTTTTCCTGCTTCGATAGTTCGGACTCGCGCACCGACAGTTGCGCCTGTTGCCTGGACAGCGTTGCAGCGGACTGGTCGAGCGTTCGGGTTTCGCGTGCGATCTCGGCGTTTTCCTGGTTCAGGCCGTGCAGGCTTGCCTGTTCGGCGAGGCCTTCCTGTGAGCTGCCGCTGACTTGCAGGGCGATGCGCTGGGCTTCGATGCTGGCGCGCCGGCTTTCCAGCTCGGCCTGGCGACTTGCCAAGGCACTCTGGCGCGCGGCCAGTCCACTTTGCTGCCCAGCCAGTTCGCCCTGCCTGCCGGCCAGTTCGCCCTGGGCGCGCGCCAGTTCGTTGACCGGAACGTAGGCCTGTTTGGCTTGCTCGATCGTGCCCGAACTGAATGCCGGCACTTGGCAACGCGGATCGCGTTCGAAACGTCCCCTTGAGGTCACGCGGCCCGTGCATACTTTCACTCATGCCCGCAGCGTGCCGGCGTCCACAAGCAGCTTTACGGAGTCCCCATGACACCCCAGGAACAACTTCTCCTCGATGATTTTCTCCAGCGCCTGGCTGCCGTCGGCGGCGTGGCGAAGGACGCGCAGGCCGACGCGCTGATCCGCCAGCGCCTGTCCGGCCAGCCGGATGCGCTTTACCTGCTGGTGCAGCGCAGCCTGTTGCAGCAGCATGCGCTGGACGCGGCCAAGGCGCAGATCGCGCAGTTGCAGGCTCAGGTGACCAGCCAGCAGGGCGGCGGCAGCTTCCTGGGTGGCCAGCAACCGGCGTGGGGCCCTGTTCCGCCTGCGTATCCGCCGGCCCCGCAGCCGGCTGCTGCGCCAAGCTGGCGCGAGCGCCTGTTCGGTGGCGCGCCCGCCGCGCCGCAGGGTGGCGGTTCCAGTTTCCTTTCCAGCGCAGCCACCACGGCGGCCGGCGTGGCCGGTGGCATGTTCCTGTTCGATGGCATCGAGAACCTGCTGGGCGGCCACCACGGCGGCGGTTTCGGTGGCGGTGGTTTCTTCGGCGGCGGGCAGCCGGAAGTGATCGAGAACGTCACCGAAAACAATTTCTTCGACGACGGTAATGCCTCGCAGGGCGGCGGTCAGGATTTCGCGTCCAACGATTTCGACGACGTCAACTCGGACAACAATTTCGACGACGACAATTCCGGCGGCAATTTTGACGACGACAGCAGCTGGACCTGAGCTCGTTGCGCACTGCCTGGAGCGAGGGCGAACCTGGCCCATGCCATGTGATCCTGGAATGGCATGGGTGGCGCGATCGAGGCGGTGATCGTCTCGTGTAAGCGCGTTACAAGGCGTCGCGACGGATTCAATCGGCCGCGATCAGCGGCTTGCTAAGGAAGATGCGGCAGGAACCGGGCGGGTCGCACGGGATGGTGCCGAATTCGCGCCAGCCGTATTTTTTGTAGAAACCCGGGGCCTGGAAATCGTTGGTATGCAGCACGCCCGTATGACAGCCGCGTTGACGGCCTTCCGCTTCGGCCTGGCGTAGCAGCGTGCTGCCCAGTCCTTGCTTGCGCAGGGCCTCGGGCAGAAAGAACATATCGATAAACAGCACTCCGCGCGACGTGCGGCCGCTCAGGCCGCCGAGTACCTCGTGCGTGGCAGGGTCCTTTACCACCAAGGCGAGCGGCCGCTGATCGTCGATGCCGCAGGCCGCGACATTGAACCGGTCAAGCTGCTGACGGATCACCGCCAGCTCGCCGGCCTGTGGCGTATCCGTAAGAACGATCAGCGGCGCGTGCATGCGAGTCGGTTTCCGTCAGAACGCCATGTCGAACGCGACTTCGCCTTCCACGCCCACCTGGTAGGCCGAGACGCGGCGCTCGAAGAAGTTGGTGACTTCCTGCACGTCCTGCAGGTCCATGAAGTCGAACGGATTTTTCGCGCCGTATTTCTTCGGCAAGTCCAACTGCGCCAGCCGCTGGTCTGCGCAATATTCCAGGTATTGGCGCATATCCTTCACTGACAGGCCAGCCACGCCGCCGGAAAGCACGTCTTCGGCGAACTGCGTTTCGCAGGCGATGGCTTCCTCCAGCATCGCTTCCACTTGCGTGCGCATGTCCGCATCGAACAGCTCCGGTTCCTGCGCGCGCACGGTGCGCACCACGTCGAAGGCGAACGCCATGTGGCCGGACTCGTCGCGGAACACCCAGTTGGTGCCCGAGGCCAGGCCGTGCAGCAGGCCGCGCGAGCGCAGGAAGTACACGTAGGCAAAGGCGGCGAAGAAGAACAGTCCCTCGATGCAGGCGGCGAAGCAGATCAGGTTGAGCAGGAACCGGCGCCGCTGTTCGCGCGTTTCCAGGCGCGGCAGGTTCTGGATCGAATCGATCCATTTGAAGCAGAACGCGCCCTTCTGGCGGATCGAAGGAATGTTCTCGATCGCGGCAAACGCCTTGTTGCGCTCGCTCGGGTCGGGAATATAAGTGTCGAGCAGGGTGAGATAGAACTGCACGTGCAGTGCTTCCTCGAACAACTGGCGCGACAGATACATGCGCGCTTCCGGCGCGTTGATGTGCTGGTACAGGTTCAGCACCAGGTTGTTCGACACGATGGTATCGCCGGTGGCGAAGAACGCGACCAGGCGGTGGATGAGATGGCGGTCGGCATCCGTCATCTTCGACTTCAGGTCGGTCACGTCGAGCGAGAAATCCACTTCCTCCACCGTCCAGGTGTTCTTGATCGCGTTGCGGTACATCTCGTAGAACTCGGGATAGCGCATCGGGCGCAGGGTGAGCTCGAAACCGGGATCGAGGAGGTGCGAAGAACGATCGGACATGGTGGTTCCTTCAAAACAGCGATCAGTCGAGTTTGCGCACATAGCGATCGCGCACGAACCGGCTGATATAGGTGGAAAGGCCGACCCCGGCCGTGGCGAGCCGCTGCATGTTGTGCACATGCGCGCGGCCGGGTGTCGTATCGGTGTATTCGTAGGTGCCGTCGTGCCCGAACCGCACCCGGATGAAGCCTTTGCCGATCGCATAGGCGCTCACGCCGGAGCGCCCGCTGCGATTGCGATAAGGCGTCATCCCAGGCATGGCGCGCTACTGGCAGGCCTCGCAATATTCCGGGTTCTCCAGCGAGCAGAACACGGCGGCGGTGGCCGCTTCCTGCGCATCCGGCGCCATTGTCGCCACCGCAGGCGCGGTCACGGTGGTCTTGGTGATCTTGGTCGCCGGTCGCGAGCGCAGGTAATAGGTGGTTTTTACTCCCGACTTCCACGCATACATATACATCGAGCTGAGCTGGCCGATGTTCGGGTTCTCCATGAACAGGTTCAGCGACTGGCTCTGGTCGATGTACGCGCCGCGCGCGGCGGCCAGGTCGATCAAGGCCTTCTGCGGCAGTTCCCACACCGTGCGATAGATCGTGCGCAGGCGTTCGGGAATGGCGGCGATGCCCTGGATCGAACCTTCCGCCAGCTTGATCGCATCGCGGACTTCCGGCGTCCACAGCCCCAGCGTCTTCAGTTCGTCCGCCAGGTAGCGATTCACCACCAGGAAGTCGCCCGACAGCGTTTCGCGCTTGAACAGATTGCTGACCTGCGGCTCGATGCACTCGTAGCAACCGGCGATCGAAGCGATGGTAGCGGTCGGCGCGATCGCGATCAGCAGCGAATTGCGCAGGCCGTTGGCCTTGATCGCTTCGCGCAGCGCGTCCCAGCGGGCGCTATCATGCGGCGTGGCGGCGGGCCAATAGTCGAACTGCAATTCGCCGTTCGCCGCGCGGCTTTCCGCAAATCCCGGATGCGCGCCGTGCTGTTCGGCCAACGCATTGGATTGCGACAGCGCGTTGAAGTAGATCTCTTCCGCGATGCGCGTGGACAGGGCCAGCGCCTCGGCCGAATCGAACGGCAGGCGCAGCTTGAAGAACACGTCCTGCAGGCCCATCACGCCCAGGCCGACCGGGCGCCACTTGCGATTGGCGACGGCAGCGGTATCGATCGGATAGAAGTTGAGATCGATCACGCGGTCGAGCTGGCGGATGGCGGTGCGCACGGTACTGGCGAGCTTGGCGAAATCGAACGCTCCATCCGTCACATGGCGCGCGAGATTGATCGAGCCCAGGTTGCACACCGCCGTCTCGCCGGCGTTGGTGACTTCCAGGATCTCGGTGCACAGATTCGACAGATGGATGACGTTTTCGGCCTTGGCCGTCTGGTTGCTGGTGGCGTTGCTGCGGTCCTTGAAGGTCATCCAGCCATTGCCGGTCTGCGCCAGGGTACGCAGCATGCGCGCGTACAGTTCGCGTGCCTTCACCGTCTTGACCGCCAGCCCTTCCGCCTCGGCCTGGTGATAGGCGCGCTCGAACGTTTCGCCCCAGCTGTCGACAAAGTGCGGCACCACCTTGGGATCGAACAGCGACCAATGGCCGTCGTGCTCGACGCGGCGCATGAATTCGTCGGGGATCCAGTTGGCGAGATTCAAGTTATGCGTGCGGCGCGCCTCGTCGCCGGTGTTGTCGCGCAGTTCGAGGAATTCTTCGATATCGGCGTGCCACGGCTCCAGGTATACGCAGGCCGCACCCTTGCGCTTGCCGCCCTGGTTCACCGCGGCGACCGAGGCATCCAGCGTCTTCAGCCACGGTACCAGGCCGTTGGAATGGCCGTTGGTGCCCTTGATCAATGAACCACGCGAACGCACGCGCGAATAGGCCAGGCCAATGCCGCCGGCGAACTTGCTGAGCTTGGCCACGTCGCCGTATTTCTCGTAGATCGATTCGAGCGAATCGGTCGGCGAGTCGAGCAGGAAGCATGAACTCAGTTGCTCGTGCGCGGTACCGGCATTGAACAGCGTGGGCGAGCTGGCGATGTATTCCAGCGAGGAGAGCAGGCGATACAGCTCCAGCGTTTCGCCGATCTCGTTGCCGCCCAGCGCGCAGGCGATGCGCATGAAGAAATACTGCGGGGTCTCGATCACCTTGCGCAGTTGCGGATGACGCAGGAGATAGCGGTCGTAGACCGTGCGCAGGCCGAAGTATTCGAAGCGGCGCGTGGCGAGCGGATCGATCGCATCGTTGAGCTTGCGCGCGTTGGCGGTGACGAAATCGCGCAGGCGCGCATTGAGGATGCCCAGTTCCGCGCCGCGCGCGATGGACTGCGAGAAGCTCTGGATTTCCTGGCCGCTCACTTCCTTGTCGATGAACGCCCCGAGCAGGCGCGCGGCCAGCTGGCCGTACTCGGGTTCTTCCGCGGTGAGCGCGGCGGCGGTGCGAATGGAAAGCTGATCCAGCTCCTGCGTGGTGGCGCCGTCGTACAGGCCGCCAATGGTCTTCAGCGCCACGCGCAGCGGATCGACCGCATGCAATCCTTCGGCGCTGCGCGTTACGGCGCGCACGATCTTGTTGACGTCGACGACCTCGTGTCCGCCGTTGCGCTTGGTAACGCGCATCTGGCCGGGGTTGTGCGGCGGGGTGAGGGCGAACGGTTCACTGGGAGCAAGGGTTTGGGCGGTGGCGGACATCGGTGCGTACTGGGCAGTGGCCGGCGCGTCGGCGTCGGCGGAAAAAGCGGACGTGTCCGCGCGGGCGGCGCTGCGCTCGCGCGATTCGGTATCGAGAGGCTGCATGTCGGATGCTCCGAGTGGCGGAACCTGCCCAGGCCGGATGTAGATCCGGTTCGATCGGGACGGGCTCCAGGGATTCAACCGCCTGCTCCCGCGCGCAGGGCTGATGTGGCGGTACCGCGGTCGATCGCGCGTTGCGGGCAGGCATCCCGCGTCGCGCGACACGCCTCCCCGCGGAGGCCGTCACCTTCGGCCTGGCACTCCGGCCATGCCGTGTCGGCAGGTCTTCGGACTCGCGGACATGGGCCTTGCGGCCCGCCTACTCACCCGGCTTCCCGGCCCGTGGGCCAGTGCTGAAAGGGCTTTTGTTTCCGCTTACCGCTGCGGGGCAGCTCCGGATTCACACCGGATTCCCTCGAACCGGACTCGAAATTGTTCGAGTTCGGCGACCGACGGGGCACAACATATCGGGGTGGCGGGGTTCGGTCAACCCAAGAAATTGTGGATAAGCGGTGGATAAGCGGCACGAGCCCAGACGGGGCGCGGCCTGCGCGATGTTCATGATTTCCAGGCAACGCCGGCGTTACGCCAGCACCGCAATCGCCGTCGTCAGCTACCACGGGCCCGGCCCTCGGCGAATGCCTGGCATCTATTCCTCGCCCGGCGAAACCACCTGCGGCGGCTTCACCGGCAGCTATGGCCATGAGGCGCAGGATGCCCGCCTGTTCGCCAGTTGGGGCGTGGATTACCTGAAGTACGACCTGTGCAGTTTCCACCGGCACATCGAAGGCAAGCCGGAAGCCGAGCAAACCGCGATGATGAAAGCGGCGTATTGCCTGATGCGCCGGCAACTGGATGCCACCGGACGCCCGATCGTCTATGCCTTGTGCAGCTACGGCTGGGGACGTGTATGGGAATGGGGGCCGGAAGTCGGCGCCAATCTCTGGCGCACCACCGACGATATCCAGGCCAACTACGACAGCATGATGTTCAACGCCAGCGCGCAGCTTGGCCTGCAGCGTTACGCCGGACCGGGCCACTGGAACGACGCCGACATGCTTGAAATCGGCAACCAGGGCCTGGACCAGCTCGATCCGCAACGCACCCATATGACGTTGTGGGCCATCCTTGCCGCGCCGCTGATGGCCGGCAACGATCTGTCGGCGATGAGTGCGCATGCCCGCGAGGTGCTTACCAACCGGGAAGTGCTGGCGATCGACCAGGATACCCGCGGCATCCCGGGCAATCGCGTGATGCAGGAAGGGCCGATCCAGCTATGGGCGCGCCCGCTGTCCGACGGCACGCTGGCGGTGGCGCTGGTCAATACGCTCAATCATTCGTTGCGCGCCACGCTGGATTTCAAGGCGCTGGGCTTGAGCGGTCCAGTGCCGGCGCGCGACCTGTGGCAGCACCGCGACCTGGGGAATGTCGATCGACAGCACGTGTTCGAGGTGCCGTCGCTGGGCGTGGTGTTGTTGAAGATGGGGGTTGCGTCCGCCAGCCTGCGATGACAGCCATCAAGCAAGATGTTGCGTGCGGCTGCGTGGATCGCGGAACGCCACCAGCGTTGCCGTCAGGCCGCAAAGCGCCGCGAACGACAGCCACAATCCCGGCGCGGCCTTGTTGCCGGTGGCATGGATCAGCCACTGCGATATCGCCAGGCTGGAACCGCCGACTGTCGTGGCCAGGCTATAGGCCAGCGAGAAGCCGGTCGTGCGCACGTCCACGGGCATCAGTTCGGTCAATGCCACCACCAGCGCGCCGTTGTAGCTGGCATAGATAAAGGACAGCCACAATTCCACGCCGAGCAGCCTGCCGAAGTCCGGCGCCGCGACCAGCCAGTGCAATACGGGGTAGGCGCTCAGCAGCGCCAGCACCGTGCAGCCAAGCAACAGCGGGCGGCGCCCGATGCGATCGGACAATGCGCCCATCAACGGCAGCCAGATGAAATTCGACACCCCCACGCACAACGTCACCACGAACACATCGGCCTGCGAAAGCTTGAGCACTTCCACGCCGAAGGTCGGCGTATAGGCGGTGATCAGATAGAACGACACCGTGGTCATCATCACCAGCGCCACGCCGACCAGCACGATGCGACCGTTGGCAAGCATCGAGCGGTAGATCGTGCCGACGTCTGGGCGGCGGCGTGCCAGGAAGGCCTCGGTTTCTTCCAGCGAACGGCGGAGCAGGAACAGGAACGGCACGATCAAGCAGCCGATCAGGAACGGAATGCGCCAGCCCCACGCGGAAACCGCTTCCGGCGGCAGCCACGATTGCAGCAGCAGGCCGAGCAGCGCAGCAAACACCACCGCCACCTGCTGGCTGGCCGACTGCCACGCGCAGTAGAAGCCGCGGTGCCCGGGCGTGGCGATTTCCGCCAGATATACCGATACGCCGCCCAGTTCCACGCCGGCCGAAAAACCTTGCAGCAAACGCCCCGCCACTACCAGCAGCGGCGCCAGCACGCCGATCGTGGCGTAGCCGGGAACCACCGCCACCAGCAGCGTGCCGATCGCCATCAGGCCCAGGGTAAGGATCAACCCGCGGCGCCGCCCGTGATGATCGATGTACGCGCCCAGCACGATCGCGCCGACCGGGCGCATCACGAAGCCCGCGGCGAACGCGAGCAGGGTAAGCAGCAAGGAGGCATACGCGCTGTGGCTGGGGAAATACGTCCTGGCAATGGCCGGGGCGTAATAGCCGTAGACCATGAAGTCGTACATCTCCAGGAAATTGCCCGAAACAACCCGGAAAATCGCCAGGATGTTGTGATGCCTAGTGTTCGCCGCCATCGGGCCCCCAAAAAATCACCCAGGTGGCAAAATCGGCGGAGAAATGCTCAAACCGATGCTCGATACCCGCTTCCACGAACAGGACGTCGCCTGCTTTGAACGAACGGCGTTCTTCGCTTTTCAAAAATTCGCCAGTGCCACGGATGACGATGTAGAGCTCGTCCTGCTTGTGGGGTGATTGCGAGTCAATGCCTCGGGGCGCATAGAGTCCGACTTTCCTCGAACCATGCCGCAGGCCATAGTGGAAACGGAACACGTCCGGGCTATCGGGAAGTTTTCCCAACGTATCTTCCAGCCCGAACATCCAATCGCTAGCTGACATGGCGTATCGATCTGCCGTTTGCGCGCACGCCTGAATTTACGGCACGTGAGTCTTGCCACGCAAACATGTCGACCATGCAGAACGGCTCGGATATTTCCAGGAAGCTGCCGTTGCCGACCCGGAAGATGGCTTGGGCATCCTCGTTGCGCGAGCGCCGGGGCGGGACGGTGATCAACGCAGGGTTCCTTCGTTCAACATGGCGGCAAACTCACGTGCGAAGCGATGCACGTCGCCGGGCCAGCGCGCGGACAGATAGTTGCCGTCGCGCACCACGAAGGCCGGCGTGTCGTCGGTATCGCTATCGCGCACCAGGCCGGAAGTCTTGCAGCGATAATGCGGTGCGTCGTGCGGCACGTCGAGAAAATCGGCTGGACTGGCCAGCGCGCGCGACACTTCCTGCTGCACCGACATGTAGCCTGCGGGTTGTCCCGCCGATTCGGTGTAGGTGCGGTAATAATCCGGATCCCAATAGCGCGTGATGCGCGTCAGCGACCAGGCCGACTTTTCCAGCGCCCACGTCAGCCCGGTCGTGCGGCGTCCATATAAGACCGAACGCCCATCGGCGCGGCGTGTACGCGCAACCAGCAATACCCCGTGGCAGATGGCGGCGACGGGTTTGCGGTCGGCGAAGCAAGTGCTGACGAAGGACGCCAGCTGGCCGCTTTCCAGATAGCTGCGCATGCCGCGCGCGCAATGACCGCCCGGCAGCAGCAAGGCATCGATGGATGCCATGTCGACGCCGTCCCATCGCAACGGTGCGCGATAAGCCGCGTCGTATTGCAATCGCGCATGATCTTTGCGCGCATCCCGATTCGCACGCAGCAACAAACCAAAAAGCCGCAAGCGACGCAGGCCAGGGACGCGGCCCCACACATCGAGCCCTGCGCCGCTCAGCATGAGCGGATCAGCCGATGCGATCGCGCCGTCCGGCGTGGCGAATACGATCTTATGGCCAGCCTGCGATAACACGCGCCACGGTACGGCGACCTCGCTGGGATCGTAGTCCATGCCGGGAAGCGGAATCAGTACCGTGGCCATGTGCGGCCTACTTCACGCTCATGTCGATCACGATCGGGTAATCGGCGGAGCCGCCGAACGTCGGCGGCGCGGGAAATGTCCAGGTCGAAAACTGCGCGGCCACGCAACGCGCCACCGGTATCGGCGCAACCACTTCCACGTTGAGCGGATGGCCATCCGGCGAAATATCGGCCACCAGCGTAAATGGCGTCTTGTCGCCACCATGGCTATCGATGCAACTGCGGTACGTATCGGTCATTGCATGGCCGGTCTTGTTCCAGAACTGCTTCTGATAAGCCGGTCCGCTGGCCGCCCCCTCCGCCATATGGGCGCGTTGCACGCGCGCATCAAAGGTATCGCGGGCCGCCGCGGTTTGCGGGGCGCCCGCCAGTGCGGCGAAGGCAAGGATGCTGAGCATGCTGGTTCCAGGTGTCATCGAATGGTTGACGGTAGCAGCTTGCGCCGGTGCCGGAGAAGTAGGCGCCTTATCGGTTCGGTTCCGCTCGCTGGATCTGAAACGACCTGATGGCGATCAAGCATGGCGGAGAGGTTGCACCCTTGAATGGGTGAACGTGTATCGCTTGCTTCGTGCGCCGGCATCGCTATCGAAAAACGCCAGCGGCAATTCCATCGTAAGTGGGTCAATTGGCCCGCTTTTTTCCGGGAAATTCTTCACTGTTGATCGACAATGCGCCACTCACTATCCGCGAGCAGCAGGGCTTCCGCGCTGCAAGCGTCTTTAATGCCGTGAAGCGGCATCGTCATCGCACGTCGGTTTTTTTCGCGTATCAGCTAATGGTCGCCAGGTGCTTGGCTGGGGCGACCCCCTATCTGTTTTGCGTTTATGACTTGGACAAGGAGCCTGGAGCGATGAAACGCATTCCTGAGCCGTTCCGCATCAAGATGGTCGAGAACATCCGCATGACTACGCGCGAGGAGCGCGAGCATGCGCTTGCCGATGCGGGCTATAACCCATTTCTATTGCCGAGCGACAGCGTTTATATCGACTTGCTGACCGATTCGGGCACCGGGTCCATGAGCGACAAGCAGTGGGCCGGATTGATGCTCGGCGATGAAGCTTACGCCGGCTCACGCAACTTCTTTCATCTTCGCGACAAGGTGAAGCGGCTCATCGGATATCCCTTTGTTATTCCCACGCACCAGGGACGGGGCGCCGAACAGATTCTGTTTCCATGTCTGATTGCCAGGAAGAAACGGGAATGCGGCGAGAAAAAGCCGGTTTTCATTTCCAACTTTCACTTCGATACGACCGCTGCGCATATCGAATTGAATGGCGGCAGGGCCATCAATGTCGTGACGCCTTTGGCGTTTGATACCGCCACGCACTACGACTGGAAAGGCAATTTCGATCTTGACCTGCTGCGCGCGGCGATCCATGAGCATGGCGCCGATACCGTGGCGGCGATTATTGTCACGGTGACTTGCAACAGCACCGGTGGACAGCCGGTCGCCATGAGCAACATGCGCGAGGTCTACCGGATCGCCAAACGGCACCGGATACCCGTGGTGATCGATTCGGCGCGCTTTTGCGAGAATGCGTGGTTCATCAAGCATCGCGAGCCTGGTTATTCGGAAAAGTCCATCCAGGACATCGTGCTTGAGATGTACGGCTATGGCGACATGCTCACCATGTCTGCGAAGAAAGACCCGATGGTGAACATCGGTGGCCTATGCGCTTTCCGGGACGATGAAGCGCTGTTCAACGAGGTGCGGATTCGTTGCGTGCCGATGGAGGGCTTTGTCACGTATGGCGGCTTGGCGGGACGTGATATGGAGGCCATGGCCATCGGCATCGAGGAAGGCATGAACGAGGACTTCCTCAGTTATCGCATCGGACAGGTTGCGTATCTTGGAAAGCTCCTGCAACAAGGCGGCGTGCCGATCCAGCAACCCACCGGAGGACACGCCGTATTCATCGACGCCAAATTATTCCTGCCGCACATCCCTTCCGACCAGTTCCCGGCCCAGGCGTTGAATAATGAGCTTTATCTGCAAGCAGGCATCCGCAGTGTCGAAATAGGTTCGTTGCTGCTGGGACGGGATCCGGACAGCGGCGTGCAAAAGGATTCGCCGGTGGAGTTCCTGCGTCTGACGATTCCACGGCGCGTGTATACCAACGACCACATGGATTATGTCGCCGACGCGCTGATTGCCCTGAAACGTCGGGCCGGCGAGATAAGGGGGCTGGAATTCACCTATGAGCCACCCGTGCTGCGGCATTTCATCGCGCGCATGAAGCCGGTCGAATGGAGTTATGCCTGATCGTGCTATTCCACGCGATGCGGCAGGGCGAGATATTCCTCGCTCTGCATTTCGATCAGGCGCGATTCCGTGCGGCCGAATTCGGCGCGCAGCCGTTCGCCGTCATACAGCTCGGTGATCGGCGCGGCAGCGGAGAGGATCAGCTTGACGTGGCGATCGTAGAACTCGTCGACCAGCTGCACGAAACGCTTGGCCGGGTCTTCGCTGTAGAGAGTGAATTGCGGCACGTTGGAAACGATCACTGCCGGGCCGGACTTGGCCAGCGCGATGTAGTCGGCCACGGCGCGCGGGCCGTCGCATAGCGCGGCGAAATCGAACCACAGGATATTGTCCGCGCGCTTGCGCACGGGAATCGGCCGATCGTTGATCGCGATGGTGCCGCCGTCGACGACCTCGCCCTGCGCCTGGCTGGAAAAGATGTGCGACAGCGCGCGCTCGGCTTCGGCGCCCGGTGGCGTGTGATACACCGGCGCGTGCGTCAGCGCGCGCAGGCGCCAGTCGTGTGTGGAAATCATCTCGACCACGTGGCAATGCGCCTGGATCGAGGCGATCGCGGGCAGGAAGCGGGCGCGCTGCAAACCGTCCTGGTACAGGTTTGCCGGCGCGGTATTGGAGGTGGTGACAAGCGTGACGCCACGCGCGAACAGGGCCTCGAGCAGGTTGGCCAGGATCATCGCGTCGCCGATGTCGTTGACCAGGAATTCGTCCAGGCACAGCACCCGGCAGCGCGCGGCGATGCCGGCCGCCACTTCAACCAGCGGATCCTGCCGTTCGCCCAGTTCGCGCAGGCGTTCATGCACCTCGCCCAGGAAGCGATGGAAATGCCGGCGCAACACCAATCCATGCGGCAGGCTGGCGGCGAACAGGTCCATCAGGAAGGTTTTGCCGCGACCGACGCTGCCCCACAGGTACAGGCCCGGTATCGCCGTGCGTTCGTCCGCGCCGAGCAGTGATTTCAGGCGACCGAACAAGCCGTGGCTGGTATCCACGCTGGCGCACAGCGTCGCATGCATGCGATCGAATTCCGGCAGCACGGCCAGCTGCGCAGGGTCGGCGCTCCAGCGGTGCGCGGCAATGCCTTCCTGGTAACGTGCGCTCGGCGCGCCGGGGGGTGTGTCGGCCATAGCTGGAAAGCCTGCTCAAGAAGTTATTTGCCCGTGCCCACAGGCTGCGCGGAAACGTCAATCCCGGACGGGTGGCAACCAATGCTTGATGACGTTTTTCACCGCGCCGCGCAGGTCCATCAGGCGGCGGTGAAAAAAGTGGCCGGTCTCCGGCATGCGGACCAGCTCGGGCGGCCGCTCCAGGCTGTCGATCCAATCGAACACCGCCTGGGGTTCGACCACTTCGTCTTCCTCGCCCATCACCACCAGCCAGGGACAGCTGGGCAGCGCCAATGTTTCGTGGGACCAGCGGCCGACCGGCGGCGCAATGCTGATGAGCGCATCGGCGCGCAAGCGGACGGCGTTGCGCAGGGTGACGTAGCTGCCGAAGGAAAATCCGGCCAGCCATAACCCATCGTCGGGACGCACCTTGCGCACCCACGCCACTACTGCGGCGAGGTCGTCGCTCTCGCCCTTGCCATGGTCGTAGTCGCCGGCCGATTCGCCGGCGCTGCGGAAATTGAAGCGCAAGGTGTCCAATCCGCATTCGCGCAGGCTGCGTTCGAGCATGGTCACCACTTTGTTGCGCATGGTGCCGCCATCCTTGGAATTGGGATGGCAGATCACCGCCACGCCGCGGCGCGCGCCGGGACGCTCGGCGACGTCGCCGATGGCTTCGAGCGGGCCGACCGGGCCTTGCAGCGTGAATTCGCAAAGCCCGTCGGGAAAGCTGGACGGATCGGGGAAAGGAGCAGCGGGTGTCATGGCGCTCATGATAGCCGGCTGGCCCGCGTCGCGTTTTCGCGCCTGCCGGCTGGTGTCACAGTGCTGGCCGCCGGAGCGGATCCATGGCGGCATCGAACGACAACGCCGTCCGCCGGCGGCGTCGGGCGGTAGTGCGCGAAGGTTACTTCGCCTGGCTCACGATCCAGGTCACCGCGGCCTTTACCTGCGCATCCGTCAGCGCGGGATTGCCGCCCTTGGCGGGCATCGTGTTGCCGTCCGGTCCGTGGTAGCCGTTGATCGCATGCTGTACCAGCGTGTCCAGTCCTTCGGCGATGCGCGGCCCCCACATGGCCTTGTTGCCCAGTATCGGCGCGCCCGCCACGCCGGCGGTATGGCAGCTGTGGCAAAGGTTGTCGTAGATGGTCTTGCCGTCGGTGGTGCCGCCGTAGGCGACCTGCGCGGCGGCGGCCTTGGCGGCGGCTTGCTGCGCGGCTTCCATGGCGGCGCGGCCGGTATTGCCCGCGTACACCGCACCGTTCGGGGCGAGGCTGGCGGAAAGTTGCTGCGCGGCTTGCGGATCGGTTTCCTTCGGCTCGCGCTCGTAAATCGTCCAGGCGGTGAAGATCAGGACCAGGGTCAGTACGCCGAGGCCGGCGATAAGCAGCGAGAACTGACGCAGGAAGCTCTGGTCGGATTTGCTCATGGAACCGCTCACGCAATTACTCCAGTCATCGAATGATCAATCTGGAAAGCCGCCACGGCCGCCGTGGCGTGCCTTGCCGCCCCTGGGCGACCATGCGCCGCGGCCGATGGAGCCGCAGCGGACAACAAGTTCCGGAGTATAGACGAAGCCTGCGGCAAGTTTGAGACCTTGGTCTTGCCGAGCTTGAGTCTTGCCGATACGCGCGCGCCGGCCCGGCAGCGATTCGACCGGCGGGGCCGCGCACGGCGGCGCGCATCTGTCCATGCAGCCATCGAGTCATGTTTCGCTGCTAATCTTTGACGCGCGGACCCTGCCATCGGTCATAAGGCACCTGTGTCAACCGGCATTGTCCAATCTCGTTGAGCAGAGCCTATGCTTGCTTCCAGGTAAGCGTGCAATGTTCGCACCGGCACAGTCGGGTGGCTCGGCCGTTTTTATTCCAGGAGTTTCACATGTCGCGTTTTTGGAAGATCGCGTTGATCGTGATCGCCGTACTCGTGGTGGGTGGCGTGGCGTTCCGCCTGCTGCACAAACCCGAAGCCGCCGGTGAGCACGGCGAAGCAGGTCGCAGGCACCATGCGGGCCAGGAGGCCAGCCAGCCTGGCGGCAGCGGTGGTGACAACGCACCGGTGCCGGTAACGGTGGAGGCCACGGCCAAGCAGAATGTGCCGGTCTACCTCACCGCACTGGGCACGGTGACCGCGCTCAACAATGTCACGGTCAATCCGCAGGTGGCCGGCCAGCTGTGGACCATCAATTTCAAGGAAGGCCAGGCGGTGAAGAAGGGCGACGTGATCGCCCAGATCGACCCGCGCACCTTCCAGGCCGCCTACGATCAGGCGGTGGCCAAGCAGAACCAGGACGAAGCGTCGCTGGGGACCGCGCAAAGCACGCTGGAGCGCAACCAGAAGCTGGTCGCCAACGGCTACGTCGCCGCCCTCGACATGGATACCTACCGCAACAACGTCGCCCAGTACAAGGCCACCGTGATCGCCGATCAAGCGAGTGCGCGCTCGGCCAAGGTGCAGCTGGACTTCACCAAGATCGTCTCGCCGATCGATGGCGTGGCCGGCATCCGCAATGTCGATCCGGGCAACGTGGTCACCACCACCACCTCGATCGTCACGCTGACGCAGATCCAGCCGATCTACGTGATCTTCAGCCTGCCCGAGCAGAACCTGGAGACCGTGCGCGATGCATTCCAGAACGGCGCCGACAAGCTGCAGGTAATCGCGCTGGATCGTGCCGATGCGCATCCGCTGGATACCACCGGCTTCCTGCAAGTGGTCGACAACCAGATCGATACGACCACCGGTACCTTCAAGCTGCGTGCGCAGTTCAACAATCCCGGCAGCACGCTGTGGCCGGGACAGTTCGTCAACGTGCAACTGCGCGTGCGCACCGTCGCCGGTGGACTGGTCATCCCGGCGCAGGCGGTGCAGCGCGGTCCGGACGGCGATTTCGTCTACAAGCTGCAGCCGGACCAGACCGTCGCCATGCAGCCGGTCACCGTGGCCGGCGAAGTGGGCGACAGCCATGTGATGGTGAGCAAGGGCCTGGCCGATGGCGACCAGGTGGTAACGGAAGGCCAGTTCCGCCTCAAGCCCGGCAGCAAGGTGCAGGCGCTGAAGCCCGGTGAAGTGCCGGCCGCGCCGACGGCTTCGGATGCGGACAAGAAGAAGTGGAAGAAGGGCGGCGGCCGCCGCGGCAATGCTGGCGGTGGTGGTGGCGGCTGATGCGGCCCATGCCTTGCCCTCTCCCCATTGGGCGAGGGCAGGGTGAGGGGACAGCCTCGCGATGCGTGTCTTCGAGAAAAATCAAAGGCCAGGCGATGACCGGATGTCATGTAACCGGCGGCAAGCCCGGCCCCTCACCCCAACCCTCTCCCCGGAGGGGAGCGGGAGCTGACCTCTAAACGGTATTTCGCATGGGCTTTTCCTCACTCTTCATCCGTCGACCCATTGCCACCGCGCTCCTGATGGTGGCGGTCATGCTGCTGGGCATACTCGGCTATCGCGAACTGCCGGTGTCGGCGCTACCGGAAATCGAAGCGCCCAGCCTGGTGGTTACCACGCAATACCCGGGCGCCAGTGCTTCCACCATGGCCTCGCTGGTGACCACGCCGCTGGAGCGCAACCTGGGCCAGATCTCCGGCCTGGACATGATGACCTCCGACTCCTCGGCGGGCCTCTCGACCATCGTGCTGCAGTTCAACATGGATCGCGATATCGACATCGCGGCGCAGGATGTGCAGGCCGCGATCAACCAGGCGCGCGGCACGCTGCCGACCACCTTGCCCTATCCGCCGGTGTACAACCGCGTGAATCCGGCCGATGCGCCGATCATCACGCTGGTGCTCACCTCGGACAGCCGCCAGCTGCGCGACGTGAACGACCTGGCCGATTCGATCCTCGCGCAGAAGCTCTCGCAGGTGCAGGGCGTGGGCCTGGTGTCGATTGCCGGCAACGTGCGGCCGGCCGTGCGCATCCAGGTGAATCCGGCGCAGCTGGCCAATCTCGGCCTGACCATGGAAGACGTGCGCAATGCGCTGACCGAAGCCAACGTCAATGCGCCCAAGGGCACGCTCAACGGCGCGACGCAGTCGTACACCATTTCCACCAACGACCAGCTGGCGACCGCGGCCGAATACAAGAACACCATCATTTCGTACAACAGCACCACCAATGCGCCAGTGCGCCTCTCCGACGTGGCCAAGGTGGTGGACGGCGTTGAAAACGACCAGCTCGCCGCGTGGGCGAACGGCAAGCCGGCGGTGCTGCTGGATATCCGTCGCCAGCCGGGCGCCAACATCGTGCAGACGGTGGCGCAGATCCGGCAGATCCTGCCGCAGCTGCGCGCCGTGTTGCCGGCGGACGTACACCTGGACGTCTTCGCCGACCGCACCGTCACCATCCGCGCCTCGGTGGAGGACGTACAGTTCACCCTGCTGCTCACCATCGCGCTGGTGGTGGCGGTGATCTTCGTGTTCCTGCGCCGGCTGTGGGCCACCATCATTCCGTCGGTGGCGGTGCCGTTGTCGTTGCTGGGCACGTTTGGCGTGATGTCGTTCGCCGGCATGTCGCTGGACAACCTCTCGCTGATGGCGCTGACCGTCGCCACCGGCTTCGTGGTGGACGATGCGATCGTGATGATCGAAAACATCGTGCGCTACATCGAGCAGGGCAAGGAAGGCAAGGAAGCGGCGGAGATCGGCGCCAAGGAAATCGGCTTTACCGTGCTGTCGCTGACCGTATCGCTGATCGCGGTATTCCTGCCGCTGCTGCTGATGCCGGGCGTGACCGGACGCCTGTTCCACGAATTCGCCTGGGTGCTGGCTACCGCCGTCGTGATCTCGATGCTGGTGTCGCTGACGCTCACGCCGATGATGTGCGCCTACCTGCTCAAGCCCGATGCGCTGCCGGAAGGCGACGACGCGCACGAGCGCCACGCCGCGGCCGGCAAGCGCACGGTGTGGTCGCGTACCGTAGGCATGTACGAAACATCGCTGGACTGGGTGCTTGACCATCAGCGGCTGATGATCGTGGTGGCGTTCGTGGCCGTCGCCGTGACGATCTTCCTGTACATCGTGATTCCCAAAGGCCTGCTGCCCGAGCAGGACACCGGCATGATCACCGGCGTGGTGCAGGCCGACCAGAACGTCGCCTTTCCACAGATGGAACTGCGCACCAAGGCGGTGGCCGACGCGCTGCGGAAAAATCCCAACGTGGCAGGCGTGGCGGCCTTCATCGGTGCCGGTTCGATCAATCCCACGCTCAACCAGGGCCAGCTCAGCATCGTGCTGAAGGACCGCAGCAAGCGCGCCAGCCTGGATGACGTGGTGGCCAGCCTGCAGAACGACGCGGCCGATATTCCCGGCGTGGCGCTGTACCTCAAGCCGGTGCAGGACGTGACGCTGGATACGCGCGTGGCCGCGACCGAATACCAGTACTCGCTGTCCGACGTGAATGCGCAGGAGCTGGCCACCTATGCCACGCAGATGACCCAGGCCTTGCGCCAGCGGCCGGAACTGGCCGACGTCGACAACAACCTGGCCGACCAGGGCACGGCGCTGAAGCTCGCCATCGATCGCGACAAGGCCAGCACGCTGGGCGTGCCGGTGCAGACCATCGACGACACGCTGTACGACTCGTTCGGCCAGCGCCAGATCTCCACCATCTTCACCCAGTTGAACCAGTACCGCGTGGTGCTGGAAGTGGAGCCGCAGTTCCGTACCAGTACCGCGCTGCTCAATCAGCTGACGGTCAAGAGCAACGGCAGCGGCGCGCTCACCGGCAGCAATGCGACCAGCTTTGGGCAGGCGACCTCGAGCAATTCGTCCACCACTACCGGCATCGGCGTCGCCAACACCGGCATCATCCTCGGTGCCGGCGGCACCATTCCGCTGGCCTCGCTGGTCAGTGCCCAGGTCACCAATGCGCCGCTGGTGATCAGCCACCAGCAGCAGTTGCCGGCCGTGACGGTGTCGTTCAATCTTGCGCCCGGCTATTCGCTGTCCGAGGCGGTGGATGCCATCCGGCAAGTCGAGCAGCAGTTGAACTTTCCGCCGCAGGTGCGCGGCCAGTTCATCGGCAAGGCCGCGGAATTCTCCTCGTCGCTGACCAATGAAGCGCTGCTGCTGCTGGCTTCGATCATCGTGATCTACATCGTGCTGGGCGTGCTGTACGAAAGCTACATCCATCCCATCACGATCATCTCCACCCTGCCGCCGGCCGGCGTGGGCGCGTTGCTGGCGCTGATCCTGTGCAACATGAGCCTGTCGGTGGACGGTATCGTCGGCATCGTGCTGCTGATCGGTATCGTGAAGAAGAACGCGATCATGATGATCGACTTCGCGATCGAGGCGCAGCGCACCGGCATGAAGCCGCGCGAGGCTATCCATCGCGCCTGCCTGCTGCGCTTCCGCCCGATCATCATGACCACCGCCGCGGCCATGCTCGGCGCCTTGCCGCTGGCGCTGGGCAACGGTATCGGCGCGGAGTTGCGGCGTCCGCTGGGCGTGTCGATCGTCGGCGGCCTGCTGCTGTCGCAGCTGGTGACGCTGTACACCACGCCGGTGATCTACCTGTACATGGAACGGTTCTCGGATCGGCTGCGCGAGCGCAGGGAGCGGCGAGCGCTGCGTCACGCGCCGCGTGGCACAGCTTGAAATACGTGCTTCTGACGCTTGCCTCCTCTCCCCTCCGGGGAGAGGAGTGAGGTGAGGGGCCGCTCTTGCGCAGCCAACCACCCAGGCACGCTTCGAAAAGCTGTTGACGCAGGCATGGCCCCTCATCCGATCCTTCGGGCCATCTTCTCCCGGAGCGCGGAAGGGATGTGCGGCTCAACCAATCCGCTCCTAGCACGTTGATCCAGGCATGAACATTTCCGGTCCCTTCATCCGCCGCCCGATCGGCACCTCGCTGCTGGCGATGGGTGTCTTCGTGATCGGCGTGATCTGCTATTCCCTGCTGGGCGTATCCGCACTGCCGGACATGCAGTTTCCGGTGATCTTCGTTTCCGCCAGCCAGGCCGGGGCCAGCGCCGAGACCATGGCCGCCACCGTGGCGGCGCCGCTGGAGCGCCACCTGGGCCAGGTGCCGGGCATCGATACCATGCGTTCGTCCAGTTCGCTGGGCAGTACGCAGGTCCTGCTGATGTTTGACAGCGGCCGCAATATCGACGACGCCGCGCGCGACGTGCAGGCGGCCATCAACGCGGCCCAGTCGGACCTGCCTTCCGGCCTCAACAGTCCGCCCAGCTACGAGAAGGCCAATCCTAACGACGATCCAATCATCGCTTTTGCGCTGACCTCCGAAACGCAGTCGGCGCGCGACCTGTACGACGTGGCCGACTCGCTGCTGGCACAACGCCTGCGCCAGCTTACCGGCGTGTCGGAAGTGGACATCCTTGGCGCCGCGACGCCGGCGGTGCGCGTCGACGTCAACCTGCGCGCGCTCAATGCCATGGGCATTTCGCCGGACCAGCTGCGCAACGCGCTGACCGCGGCCAACGTGTTCGAGCCGCAGGGCTTCCTGTCCGATGGCAAGACCACCATGGCGGTCCAGGCCAACGATGCGCTGCATACCGCCAGCGACTTCGCCAACCTGGTGGTGGCCACCAATGGCAAGGGCGTGCCGGTGCGGTTGAAGGACATCGCCAACGTCTACGACGGGCAGCAGGATGCGTACCAGGCCGCCTGGTTCCAGGGCAAGCCGGCGATCCTGATGTACGTGTACAAGCAGTCGAATGCCAACATCATCGGCACGGTCGACCGCGTCAAGGCGGAAGTGCCGATGCTGCGCAGCTTCCTGCAACCAGGCACCACGCTGACCCCGTACTTCGACGACACGCCGACCATCCGCGCATCCCTGCACGAAGTGCAGGCCACGCTGCTGATCAGCCTGGCCATGGTGGTGCTGGTGATGGCGTTGTTCCTGCGCCGGCTGGCGCCCACGCTGATCGCTGCCGTGGCAGTGCCGCTGTCGCTGGCGGGCGCGGCGGTGATCATGTACGCGCTGGGCTTCACCTTGAACAATCTCACCCTGCTGGCGCTGGTGATCGCGATCGGCTTCGTGGTGGACGATGCGATCGTGGTGATCGAGAACATCATCCGCCACATCGACCAGGGCATGAATCGGATGGAAGCGGCGCTGGCCGGCGCGCGCGAGATCGGCTTCACCATCGTCTCGATCACCGCCTCGCTGGTCGCGGTGTTCATCCCGCTGCTGTTCATGGGCGGCATCACCGGCATGTTCTTCAAGGAGTTCACCCTGACGCTGGTCGCGGCCATCGTGATGTCGGCACTGGTATCGCTGACGCTCACCTCCTCGCTGTGCGCGCATTTCCTCAGCGGCCACCGTGACCCTGGCAAGCCGTCGCGGCTGGGGCGCGCAGTGGATCGCTTCCACGAAGGCATGCTCAAGTTCTACCAGGCGTCGCTCGATTTCTCGTTGCGCCACGCATTGCTGTTCTCGCTTACGCCGCTGTTCCTGATCGCGCTGACAGTGTTGATTGCCCTGTCCGGCCAGATCAAGACCGGCTTGTTTCCCGCGCAGGACACTGGCCTGATCCGCGGTCGCGCCACCTCGGGCGCTACCGTATCGTTCGACGATTCGGTCCAGCGCCAGCAACGCCTGATCGACATGCTGCTGCGCGACCGCGATGTGGCGGTGGTCGGCTCGCGCCTAGGCAGCACGCGCCAGGGCGCCGCCGGCACGTTCGACATCCAGTTGAAATCGCACGCCCAAGGTCGCACCGACGACACCTTCACCGCGTTGACGCGCCTCAGCGAGAAAGCAGCGCGATATCCCGACCTCAACGTTCGCCTGCGCGCCATCCAGGATCTGCCCAGCTTCGGCGGCGGCACCAGCCAGGGCGCGCAATACCAGATTTCCCTGCAAGGCAACGACACCGCGGAGCTGCAACAGTGGCTGCCCAGGCTGGTCGCCGAACTGCGCAAGAATCATAAACTGCGCGACGTCGGCAGCGACCTGGACGAGGCCGGCCTGCAACAGAACATCGTGATCGACCGCGACCGTGCGGCGCGCCTGGGCGTCAACATCGGCACTATCGATTCGGTGGTCTACGATTCCTTCGGCCAGCGCCAGGTCAGCACCATCTACTCCGATCTCAACCAATACAAAGTAGTGGTCAACGCCTTGCCCGGGCAGACAGCCACGCCCAGGTCCATCGACGAGATACTGGTGCCGGCCACCAACGGCACGATGGTGCGGCTATCTGCGTTTGCGCATCAGGTACCGGGCCTTGCGCCGACCCAGGTGTCGCACATGAACCAGTACAGCACCATGGACCTCAGCTTCAATCTCGCACCGGGCGTCAGCATGGGCGAAGCCTTGCAGATCGTGCAGGCTACCGCGTCGAACATGCGCATGCCGGGCGATATCAAGCTCAACGTGGGCGGTGACTTCCGCCGCTTCCAGCAGTCGCAGAGCGGCATGCTGTGGCTGGTGTTCGGCGCGATCGTGACGGTCTACATCGTGCTCGGCATTTTGTACGAAAGCCTGATCCATCCGGTGACCATCCTCTCGACCCTGCCGGCGGCGGGCGTGGGCGCGCTGCTGGCGCTGTGGATCACCAACACGGAGTTGTCGGTGATCGCGCAGATCGCACTGGTGCTGCTGATCGGCATCGTGAAGAAGAACGCGATCATGATGATCGACTTCGCCCTCGTCGCGCAGCGCGAGCACGGCAAGACGCCGCTGGAAGCCGCGCGCGAAGCCAGCCTGGTGCGCTTCCGCCCGATCATGATGACCACGATGGTGGCGATCCTCGCCGCGCTGCCGATCGCGATCGGCCTGGGCGAAGGTTCGGACCTGCGCCGCCCGCTGGGCATCGCGCTGATCGGCGGCCTGATCATTTCGCAAAGCCTGACCCTGCTCAGTACGCCGGCGCTGTATGTGATCTTCTCCTGCCTGGGTGAGCGCTGGGCAGCATGGCGTGCGCGCCATCGCAAGCAGCAAGGCGTGCTTGCGCGCGAATCCTGAGATCCGGCCCGCATAGGTGCCGCCGACGACAGGGCGCTTCATGCGCCCCGCCGCATGCGTCGGCTCAGAACAACTGCTGGGTGTACTTCAAGTAAAGCACGCGACCGAAGTCATACTCCGGGTTATAGGCAAAGGCCGTATAGCCGTCCGTACCGGTCGGCCCCAGCGGGCCGATCACGCTTTCCGCGCCGGTATACGTCAACGGTGCATGCCGGTTGAAGATATTGGTGGCGCCCACGGAAATGCGGCCCTTCCAGGGGGCGTTCCAGTTCACCTGCAAATCGTTGAAGGCCAGGTTGCCTTGGCGATACACGCCGGATTGTTGTCCCTGTACGCTGCCGGTGGGATCGGGGCAAGGAAAGTATTCGGCCAGCTGCGGCGTATCCGGGCGGCATGACTCCTTCAGCGAAGAGAAGTAGCGGATCGTCCAGGTAGCGCCGAAGTTGCCGTATGACCAGTTCAGGTTGGTGGTATCGCGGAAGCGCCATATCGGCCCCAGGATCGGATCATACGTGCCCACGTCGTAGGTAATCACCGGTCCGCCGGCGACATCCTGTTCCTTCAGCGCATTGATGTAGGTGCCGTTGGTATCGATCTTGAACTTGCCGACCGGCGTTTCGGGGAACAGGTAGCTCATGGTCAAGTCGGTGCCACGCTCATCGATGAAACCCTCGTTGACCACCGCCTGCAGCAGGTCGATCACCTGTCCATTTGTCGCCGAGCGCTGGAACTGCGCGCACTGCTCTGCTTCGCCGAGCAAATAGCAATTGTCGAGGATACTGTCGGCGGAGGGCAGGGTAATCACGTTGTCGACGCGGATCCGGTACGCATCCAGCGTGACATTGAAGCCGTTGAACCAGCTCGGGCTGTAGACGATACCCGCCGTGTAGCTCTTGGAAGTTTCCGGTCTCAGCCTGGGGTTGGCGCCGGTGTAATAGGGCGTGGTACTGGTGCTGTTGGGACTGCTGACGGGTACCCCGGTCGCAGTCAGCTGGGTAAAGCCCGGACTGACCGCGGGCAAGCCGGCATAACCGTTGAGGCAGCGCTGCTGGACCACCGGATTGCCGGTCAGGCCGAAGTTGACGTCGCAAGGATCGGTGTAGCTGGTGAAGCTCTGCATCGTGCCGCCGTACAGGTTGGAAATCGACGGCGCGCGGAAGCCGGTGCCGTAGCTGGCGCGAACCAGCAGGTCATCGATCGGCTTGTACGACAGTTTGTAGGAGTTGTTGTTGGTGTCGCCGAAGTTGGTGTAATGCGAGAAGCGGTGCGAGACGTCGAAATCCAGCAACTGCGCACCGGTCATATCCTTCAACAGCGGAACGTTGACCTCGGCATAGGCTTCGTTGATGCCATACGAACCTTCGCCGGGGTTCTGCTGCAGGTTCGTGTTGAGGCCTTCCTGGGTATAGATATCGGGCGTGACGCCACCGGAAACGTCGCGGTGATCCGCGCCCACGGCGAACGTCACGTCGCCGCTGCCGAGCGACTGTGGCAACGTAAACATGTCGCCGCTGAAATTGGCCTCCACATCACGCTGTTCGCTCCACGAATGCGTAAAGAAGCTGTAGTTGAGGTAATTGAGTTCCGCCGGCGTAAGCCCGCCTGCGCCGGAGAAGGGGTTGAGGGGCACGCAACCGGCAATCACGTTGCCTGGCGTTCCGCATTCCACGACGCCGTTCGGCCCCATGAAGGAGGGCCCCAAGGCGTTGTACAAATTCACCAGGTTCAAGTTGCCGCCGCCGCCCATGTCCTGGATGTAGCGATAGTCGCTGTAGCCCACATCCCAGTTGTATTCGTTCTCGCCGAATGAGAAGTCGCCTTCCAACCCGGCCCGGAAGCCGTATTGCTTGATGTTGTTGACCGTGACGCGATTGGGCTCGTACAACGGCAGGCTGAAAGAGACATTGTTGCCCGGCAACGGGTTGTAGTAGCTGTTCGGCGACAACGTGGGAAACCAGGCCGCACCCAGGCTGCCAACGGGCAGGCCCAGCGCCGCCGCGAGGTTGGTGCCGTTGGCCGGCGTCTGCGAACTCAGCGGATAGCCGCCGATATAGTCGGTGGCATTGTTGGTGTTATAGGTGCCAGTGAAGTTGGCCGTGATGTGATCGGTCACCTTGAAATCGCCCTTCAGGGTGTACGAACGCAGGCGATTGTCCGGCAGCAGCGTTTCGTAGCCGGCCTGATTGGCATAGTCGTTGGCGTAGTACGGCGTGGGGTAAATGACGCCGAATGTATTGGGATGGTAATTGGCGATGTTCAATCCGTTCTCGCCCGCGTTGACCGTGAGCGGGAAGGGCAGGTTGAGCGAGGCGCCGGTAATCGGATTGGTTGCGCCAAGGATGGTGCCGAAGTTCGAAGGCTGCACGCTCTGCGGATATTGCGGCACGCTGCCATAGCCATAACGGCTGAACCAGACTTGGTCCGCCATCAGCCCATTGATGTTCTGCACGGACATATTGAACGTGAACGAGCCGCGCGAAAACTTCTTGCCGCCGGTCAGGCTGAACTGGCTGGTCTTGCCATCGCCGCCGGGCGAGTAAGTGCTGTTATAGGTGTCCAGGTACAGGCCATCCACGTTCCTGGTGTGGATGTTGATCACGCCGGCAATGGCGTCGGAACCGTAGATCGAGGATGCGCCGTCCTGCAGGATCTCAACGCTGTCGATCAGCGAACTGGGGATCGTGCTCAGGTCGGTCTGGCCGAAGATGTCGGTGGTGTAGCGATGGCCGTCGACCAGGATCAGGGTGCGCGGCGCGCCGAGCCCACGCAGGCTGGCGTACTGGCCGACGATATTGCCCAGCGAGCTTTGGTTACTGGTGCCGGAAGATCCGACCGAAGGCACGTTCTGCAGAATCTGGCCGACGCTGACGAAGCCTTGTTGTTGCAACGCCTCGTGCGAGAGTTCGGTGACCGGTTGCGCCGTTTCCACGTCCACGCTGCGGATCAGCGAGCCGGTAACGGTGACGCCTTGCAGGGTTACCGTCTTGTTCTGCGGTGGCGGCGCTACACCGCCATTCTGCACGGCGGCCGGTTGCGTGGTTTGCCCCTGCGCCTGCGCAGGTTGGGCGGAAGTGCCCGGTGCGGAAGCTTGTGTGGCAGGAGATGAAGGGTTGGGGCTTTGGGTTTGCGCCAGGGTGACGGTTGTCAACGCGCAGCTGCCCAGTATCAACGCTGTGCGGATCGCAAGAACGATTTTTTGCTGCTGAATGTTCAAGGTAAATACTCCCCAGTCTTTACGTTTTTAATGATGCGTGTGCTGCTCCGTGCTCTGTGTGGTGGTCAATGTCATGGCTGCTTCACGATGGTAAGCATCCATATATAAAGTCATGCATGAAAATTTGAAAAAAATCGAGCGCCAATTTATGCGTTTTTTTAGCGTGGACTGTGGCAAAGGCTTTGCAAATAAGCTTTGGCAGGAAATGGTCGAACCTGTTCGCTGTCGGCATGTCAGTTGCGCGAAAGCTAATGCTCCGCGTACCGCTTGCGAGCTTGAAGCACACACACGTGTGTGTGCATACAAATGCGATCGCGTGTCGCCTATCTGAGGGCTGGACGGCGACGGAAGCATGCATGGGCATGCTTCATTTCGCCGTTACGCTTGATTGGCGCTTCGATAACGGCGCGCCATCGGAGAGGGCGTGGAGCGCCCCTATGAGATCCAAATAGGTGAACGAGCGCGCATATCATGCGCGCGACATGGCTGCGGCATGCGGGTTGCTAGTCATGCGGGTTGCTAGTAGCGCGTGACCATTTCCATGTGCAGCAGGTCGCCGCAGATGTCGCGCAGCCGCGACAGCAAGATGTGCCGGTGTGCGGCCACTTCCGCGGGCAAGCGCCCGATGCCATGCAGCTCGGCGCAACGCAATGCGGCTTGATAAGCAAGTAGCGGTCCTGGTACTTCCGAGCGACGTTGCGCATCACCCTGCCACAACACGGCCACCCAGCCTTCTTCGCGTCCGCCGCCGGATTCATCGACCGGCATGTAGAGCGTGCCGTCGATCAGCGACAGTGCACAGTCATGGCCATCGGCAAACTGGAACGTATACAGCGGCATCAGTTCGGCGATGTAGTCGACGATGCGTTGGCTCAATCCGTTCATGCGGCTCTCCGTGGCGGGCATGGAAGTTCCGAATGGTAGCTGGGTTGATTCGTCGATTCAGCCGATACCGTGGTGCTTGTGCGCTGTTGTGAGCCCGGTCACCTTGTCCATGACCATGCATCGGCATGAGTGATGGATGCCTCTTGGGAAAAGGCACATCGAGCGCATGCTGCGATGGACGTTTCATGGCAGGCCGGCTTTGGGAGCGCCACGCACGCTTTCCCCCATCCCCATAAACCGCGACAATAAGGAGTTCCCTGGATCCCGTCGCCATCGCAACGGTTGATTTTGGACGATCCGCCGCCAGTAGCGTAAGGCGCGTCGCGTGAGTCCGGCTTCCTGGCTTTGCGGCGTTTCCCCTTATGAATCACGCCGTTGCCAGAGAGGTTACTGAAGACCATGCCCCAGACGCCGACGATCATCTATACGCTAACGGACGAAGCGCCCTACCTCGCCACGCAGTCCCTGCTGCCGATCATCGATGCCTACACCCGCACCGCGGGCATCAAGGTGGAGACGCGCGATATCTCGCTGGCGGGCCGCATCCTGGCGCAGTTCGCGGACACCCTGAAGGATGGCCAGAAGATCTCCGACGATCTCACCGAGCTGGGCGAGCTGGCGACCACGCCGGATGCCAACATCGTCAAGTTGCCGAACATCAGTGCATCCATGCCGCAGCTGAAAGCCGCCATCAAGGAGCTGCAGGGGCAGGGCTACGCCTTGCCGGACTATCCGGAAGAGCCCAGGGACGTCAGCGACTGGAACGTCCGCGCGCGCTACGACAAGGTCAAGGGCAGTGCGGTCAATCCGGTGTTGCGCGAGGGCAATTCCGATCGCCGCGCACCGCCGTCGGTCAAGAGCTACGCGCGCAAGCATCCGCACAAGATGGGTGCCTGGAGCGCGGATTCGAAGACACATGTGGCGCACATGGATGGCGGTGATTTCTACGGCAGCGAAAAGTCCGCCGTGGTCGAGCAGCCGACCGTCGCCAGGATCGAGTGGTCCGGCAAGGACGGCGCCAGCAAGGTGCTGAAGGAAAAAACCAACCTCACCGCCGGCGAGATCATCGACGCGGCCGTGATGAGCAAGCAAGCCCTGGCAAGTTTCGTCGACAAGCAGATCGAGGACGCCAGGCGGCAGGGCGTGCTGTTCTCGCTGCATCTGAAGGCCACCATGATGAAGGTGTCCGATCCGATCATGTTCGGCGATGTGGTCAACGAGTTCTACAAGGATGTGCTGGCCAAGCACGCCGACACGCTCAAGCGGATCGGCTTCAATCCGAACAACGGCATCGGCGACCTGTACGCGCGCATCGGTTCGCTGCCGGCCGAGCAGCAGGCGCAAATCAAGGCGGATATCGAAGCCGAATACGCCAGGCGGCCGGCGCTGGCGATGGTCAACTCCGACAAGGGCATCACCAATCTGCATGTGCCCAGCGACGTGATCATCGACGCTTCGATGCCGGCGATGATTCGCGACTCCGGCAAGATGTGGAATGCCCAGGGCCAGCTGCAGGATACCAAGGCAGTGATCCCGGATCGCAGCTATGCCGGCGTCTACCAGGCGGTGATCGAGGACTGCAAGGCGCATGGCGCCTTCGATCCGGCCACCATGGGCAGCGTGCCCAATGTCGGCCTGATGGCGCAGGCGGCCGAAGAATATGGCTCGCACGACAAGACCTTCCATATCGAAGCCGACGGCGTGGTGCGCGTCATCGATGCCAACGGCAAGGTCTTGCTGGAGCAGAACGTGGCGGCGGGCGACATCTGGCGCATGTGTCAGACCAAGGACGCCCCGATCCAGGATTGGGTGAAGCTGGCCGTGACCCGCGCGCGCCTCAGCAACACGCCGGCGGTGTTCTGGCTGGACAAGCATCGTGCGCACGATGCGCAGATCATCGCCAAGGTCGAGCGTTACCTCAAAGACCATGACCTCAACGGCCTGGATATCCGCACACTCTCGCCGGTCGAGGCGACGAAGTTTTCGCTGGAGCGCATCCGCAAGGGCCAGGACACCATTTCGGTCACCGGCAACGTACTGCGCGACTACCTGACCGACCTGTTCCCGATCATGGAACTGGGCACCAGTGCCAAGATGCTGTCCATCGTGCCGCTGATGGCCGGCGGCGGCTTGTTCGAGACCGGGGCGGGCGGTTCGGCGCCCAAGCACGTGCAGCAGTTCCTGGAAGAGAATTGCCTGCGCTGGGATTCGCTGGGCGAATTCCTCGCGCTGGCCGCCTCGCTCGAGCACCTCGCCAATCGCTACGACAACGCCGCCGCGCGCGTATTGGCGAAGACGCTGGATCAGGCCAACGGCAAGTTCCTCGACAACAACAAGTCACCCGCCCGCAAGGTCGGCGAATTGGATAACCGCGGCAGCCATTTCTACCTGGCGCTGTACTGGGCGCAGGCCCTGGCCGGGCAGGACGACGATGCGGCCTTGAAAGCGAAGTTTGCGCCGCTGGCCAAAACCCTTACCGAAAACGAAGCGAAGATCGTCGGCGAGCTCAACGGCGCGCAGGGCAAGCCGAACGATATCCACGGTTACTACCATCCGGATATCAAGCGGGTAAGCGAAGCAATGCGGCCGAGCCGGACGTTCAACGAGGCATTGGCAACCTTGTAAATATGCAAGGCGGCGCGACAAAACGCGGAGCCTGGCGGTCTGGATGCCAGGCCGTCGGTGATGAAGGTCCGATCCGTACCGGCCACGGGTTCCCTGGATCAAATCCAGGGAACCCGTGGCCGCCCATGTCACCGCAATCTGCGTCCGGCACCGCGAGTCGCCTGCTACAGGCTATTGCTGACAGGCATGGCTTGAGGCTTGGGCGCAATCTTCGGCAATGACTGCGATATCTCTCTCTTGATACGGCTTACAGGCCATCATCGAGGTGTTGCGTTTCACCGGCTTCGGAAAGACGGCGGTCATGCAGGGGACAGCCGGCTTTTTCAGAACGAAAGCGTTGCGAGGCGGCATAGGCGGACTTGCGTAAACGCATCAAGTCGCCCAGCGGCCGATGCTCTTCAATGCCCTGCCATGGACTGAATCCCATGCCATCGTCCACCCACTTGGCTTTTTCGGCGCTCCAGCCGACCTGGCGTGGCGCAATCAGCCTCGCCACGGTGCGGAACGGACTTTGGCTTTCATCCCATGGCACCGACGCATCTTCGATGGGCATGTCTTTCAGGTTCGTAGACAATTGAACGCGAAGCTCCCATATCGCAGTGTTCTGGGCAAAGTAACGATTGACGGCTTCACGCAACGCATCGGGGTTGCCGAGATCGATGGGTTCATCCTTGAGCGCGCTCAACGGCTGGTTCACCGGTACCAACTGCAACTTCGCCACATAGTCGCCATAACGGATCGGCAGCTGCGTAAAGAACGTCTCCCCCAAGATATGGGTAGCCGGGTGTCCACCCAGGCTTTTTATCGTTGCGCTTTCGCCATCGAGGGCCTCGATCGCCCGTTCCGCGCCTCGCAAAACGGTTGAGAGCGCCTGCTTGGTGCGCGGTGCGCGATCGGTCGTGGACGCCAGCAGTTTCAGGCTGCGTAAAAAGGTTCTGGCGTTGGGCGTATGAAACTGGGGGCCGTCCACCAGGATGAAATCCTGGCAGCTGCGGTCTTCACTGCCTTCAAGGCGTTCCCCCGGTACATCCAATACTTTGATTGCCATGCCCCGCGGCGTGGAGACCCGGTCCGAAAGCAGGTCGCCGGGTGATGTGGATAATCTGGCGACCACCTCGTAAGTCGCAGGCACCGCGAACAATCCCTGCGCCAGTTCAGGCGCAAGGTTGGGCAGTACTTCAAGCTTGGCGCTCAGGATGCCATGGCTTTTGGCGTGCACGCTGCGCAGCGGCTGATGATCATCTTCCCAAGTCTTCCGTGAAATGCTGAGGAGTACCTCGTTCAGTTCGCCGGCCAGCTCGAACTCTTCGGGTTGCGGTGCCGCCATATGGGGTTCATAGGTCGTATAGATGCGAATGGACGTGCTTCCCATCTCGAACTCCAAGGTGGATCGGCAAGGCTATTGAGCGACAACACACGCCGTCGAGCTAAGCGGCGTGCTTCTGCCGGGCGTTTCATGAGAGGTAAGAGAGAGCATTCCCAGAATTGCGTGCTTCCCGTCAAACGATTGCGAAGGTGCTGGAATAAAAACGTGTTATCCGAACTCGCTACTCGTTTCGACAGCGATTCTTCGCGCGACCTTGGCACTGGATTCACGTGCTATTGCTGCGCAAAGACGTATTGAGTACTACGCTGTTCCAGGGCTCCTTTTTATGAAAATGTGTGAAGTCGGTAAAGAATCTGACGGTCAATCAGTCAAGCTGTATTTCGAAGACGTGGGGCATGGCCGCCCGGTGGTGCTCATCCATGGGTGGCCGGTTTCCCAGGCCATGTGGGAGCACCAGATCTTTGCACTTGCCTCAGCGGGATGTCGCGTCATCAGCTACGACCGGCGTGGTTTCGGACGCTCGTCCAAGCCATGGACTGGCTATCACTACGACACCTTCGCGGACGATCTCAAGGCATTGCTGGATCATCTCGACCTTCAGGATGTCACCTTGGTGGGGTTTTCCATGGGCGGCGGCGAAGTTGCGCGCTATATGGCCCGTCATCATGGCAACCGGGTCAGCCAGGTTGCCTTCGTCAGCGCGGTGACGCCCTGCTTGCTTAAAAGCAAAGAGAACCCGGAAGGCGTGGACAAAGATGTCTTCGATGACATGAAAGCCAACATTTGCAAGGATCGCCCCGCCTTTCTCCAGGACTTTGGCAAAAAGTTCTTCGGTGTAAGCGCCATCCATCACCCGGTAAGCCAGGCTACCTTGGAGTGGCAGCAATTCCTGGCGCTACCCGCTTCGCTGAAAGCAACGCTCGATTGCGTGGATGCATTTGGAATGACGGACTTTCGCAAAGATCTCTCCAGCATCCAGGTTCCGACGCTGGTTATCCACGGTACCGACGACAAGATCGTACCCAGCGAGGCCTCGGGCCGGCTGACCGCGAAAATGGTCCAGGGCGCCGCTTTTAGAGAATACGATGGCGCCCCGCACGGTCTATTCATCACTCACAAAGACCAGCTCAACGCCGATCTGATCAGCTTTGTCAGGTAAAGCCACGAAAGCGTTGTGAATGAGGCATATCGTTGGCTTGGCGATCGTGGCTGGCTTTCGTTGACGAATATTTTCCGCGCCTGGCAGCGCAGATCGGCGCTGCCGACCTTTCTTCCTCGCCTCTCAAAGCCGGGTGCATCCGCATACATCCCCGCCTGCGCCGACGGCCTGCGCCCGCGAGCCGACAGCCACGGTGATGCGCGGCACTTGATCGGAGCATCCAGGACAGGCGCATCCTTGGATATCGTTAGAATCCGCGGGCAGGCGATCGACGCCTGCCTGCGATGCGGGAGAACGATACGTGCGCATTTTCGTGATCATTGGGTGGCTGGGTGCCTTTCTCGCGTTGCCCGCGTGGCCGCAATCGGCGCCTGCGGCAGCTGGCACTGCGTCTTCTGTGGCGAGCGTCGACGCGCCTTTGCTGTCGGCAGTCACGGTGACCGGCGTGCAGCCTGGGCCGGGGTTGTGGAAGGTGAGCAAGGGCGATCACGTGATGTGGGTGCTTGGCACGCTTTCGCCGCTGCCCAGGCATATGGAGTGGCGATCGTCGGAAGTAGAGCAGGCGGTTGCGCAATCGCAGGAATTGCTGGAACAGCCCACTGCCGAATTGAAAGTGGATGCCGGATTCTTCAGCAAGCTTGCGCTGCTGCCTTCCGTGTACGGCGCGCGCAAGAATCCCGATGGCGCCAGCCTGCAACAGATTCTGCCGCCGCCGATGTACGCGCGCTGGGAAGTGCTCAAGCGGCAATATTTCGGCGATGATCGCGGCATCGAGTACTGGCGGCCGATCCTGGTCGCGTTGAAGCTCTACCAGAAGGCGCTGGCCAAGGCGGGCCTCACCAACGCCAGCGACGTCAACAAGGCGGTGCTCAGGATGGCCGGCCGCCACGGCGTGAAGCGCGTGCCGGTCAAGTATCAATGGGTGATCGAGCATCCACGCGACGCGCTGGATACCATCAAGCAGACCAACCTGCATGACATAAGCTGCTTCAACCAGACGCTGGATACCGTGCAGAACGACATGGGCGCGTTGGCCGAACGCGCAAACGCATGGTCGACCGGCGATATCCAGGCGCTGCGTCGCTTCGCGCTCGGCAATCGGCATGAATCCTGCGTGATCGCGGTGGTCAACGCGGATTTTGCGCAGCAGTTGGGGCTGCATGACCTGCCCGGGCGCATCGGGGCGGCGTGGCTGGCTGCGGCGCAGGCGGCCTTGGCGCGCAATACGCAGACTTTTGCAGTATTGCCGATGGACCAGGTGCTAGCGCCGGACGGCTTGCTGCCGCAATTGAAGGCCCGCGGGTACACGGTGCAGGCACCGGACGAGATGGATCAGTGATGCGGCCAGGGCCGAGCCCGCTCGGCCCTGGATCGACGCGCGGGACTTATCAGTTACAAGCCTGCGCTGGCATCATCCAGCGCGGTCATCTCATCCGGCTGCAGTGACAGCTTGGTTGCGCCGAGCAATTCATGCAGCTGTTCCACGCTGGTGGCGCTGGCGATCGGCGCGGTGATACCGGGGCGGGCGATCAGCCAAGCCAGCGCGACCTGCGGCGGAGTCGCCTGGTGAGCGGCGGCGATTTCATCCAGCGCGGCGAGCACTTTCAGGCCCTGCGGATGCAGATATTTCTTCACTGCGCCGCCGCGCGCGCTGCTCTTGGCGAGATCTGCATCGCTGCGGTATTTGCCGCTGAGGAAACCGCTGGCGAGCGCGTAGTAATTGATGACGCCGATATGCTCCTTGCGTACCAGCGGCTCCAGTTCCTGTTCGTAACCGCGGCGGCTGACCAGGTTGTATTCCGGCTGCAGGCTTTCGTAGCGCGGCAGATTATGTTCCCGCGATGCCTGCAGTGCCTCGGCGAAACGATCGGCGCCGTAGTTGGAGGCGCCGATCGCGCGTACCTTGCCTTGCTCGATCAGCGTCCCGAAGGCTCCGAGCGTCTCGCTCAGCGGCACGCTCGCGTCGTCTTCGTGCGCCTGGTACAGGTCGATGCGATCGGTCTGCAGGCGCTTGAGCGAACTTTCCGCCGCCTGGCGGATATTCAACGGCGACAGGCCGCGGTGTTCGGTCCACTTTGCCACCTTGGTGGCGATCAGCACCCGGTCGCGCTTGCCGCTGCGCTTGAGCCATTTGCCGATGATGGTTTCCGATTCGCCGCCGCGATTGCCCGGCACCCACGCCGAATAGACGTCCGCGGTATCGATCAGGTTGAAGCCGGCATCGACGAAGGCATCGAGCAGCTCGAACGAGCGTTGCTCATCCACGCTCCAGCCGAACACGTTGCCGCCGAAGGCGAGCGGTGCGATGGAAAGACCGGAGCGGCCCAGTTGGCGCAATTGCATAGGAAGTTCCTCGGGCAGGTTGGACGATAGCGTCGAACATCGACGGACAATCTTCCCGAGGTGGGTGTGGGTGCGCCGTAATCAAGCGCACCGGACGGTCTCGCGTGGCGTGCCGCCTCACAGTGGCAACTCCGCCACATCGACATCGATCTGCGGCGGCTCGCAAGCGCAGGTGGGCGCGTCCGGTCGCCACGCCAGCGTGGCCGGGGTGGCGTGGCCGTGCAGGAACAGCAGGTCGATCCATGGCGAGCGCATGGCGAATCCTCGTCGCGTGGCTTGGGTATGCGCAAGGTAATGGCGTGCCCTGACAGGAAAAAGCGATATATTCGCAAGCCAGAATTGAGGGATATTCAAGATGAGTCGGGTGCCGCTCAGTCTTTTGCAGCAATTCGTGCAGGTAGCGCGGTTGGGCAATCTCTCCCGCGCCGCCGGCCAGGCGAATCTCACCGTCAGCGCCTTGAGCCACCAGATGCGCCAGCTGGAAGAGCGGCTGGAACGGCGGCTGTTCGAGCGCGGTCCGCGCGGCGTCAGCCTGACGGTGGAGGGCTGCAGTTTGCTTGAAGCGGTCGGCGAACATTTCGACGGTATCGAGCATGCATGGATGCGTTATCGCGAGCGACGCCATGAAGCGCTTACGCTCAGCGCCAGTCCCGGCATCATGTCCAGTTGGCTGGTGCCGCGGCTGCCGCGTTTGATGGCAGCCCATCCGGAGCTGGAATTGAACCTGCAATCCAGTTCCGCGCTGGTCAATTTCGAGCGTGAGGCGGTGGATGCGGCCTTGCGCTACGGGCGCGGAGAGTGGGACGGGCTACGCAGCGAAAAGCTGTTCGGCGAATGGATCGCACCCGTCGCCACGCCCGAACTGATCGCGAAAATGCCGGACGCCGATCCGCACGACTTGTCGCAATGGCCGCTGCTGGGCGATCCCAATGCCAATCGCTGGCGCGAATGGTTCGCGCAGTACGGCGGTGAATTGCCGCGCCGCTTCGTGGCGAATTTCGACAGCCTGGAAGCGCATCGCCACGCCGCGCTCGAAGGCCTTGGCGTGGCGATGGGGCGCATGGTCATGTCCAAGGCGCTGATCGACGCGGGACGCCTGGTGGTGCTCGGCGACCGCTATCTCGCCGCGACGGATGCGTATTGGCTGGTCTATCCGCCGCGTTCGGAAGATCACCGCGGCATGCACGCTTTCCGCGCCTGGCTGCACGAGGAAGCGGACGCCTACTGCCGGCAGATGCCACAGCCGCATCGCGACGAGACGGCTGCGCGCGTTGCGCTTGGGCATTGAAGGCTGCGCTGCGCCGAGCGCGATCGTCAGGTGCAAAGCGGCTTGTCGGGTTAATCCGGCCGGCGGCCAGCATGCCAACTTGCGCACGCCGTTGGCTTGGCTGCCGGCACCGCACAGGCCATCACTCGAAGGGCCATCCCGCCATCCAGCGTTTCAGGCGCCATCCCCGGGCAGCGTGCCGCGACTTTAGCGATGGCCCATGTAGGGGAAGAAAGACCTTCGCTATGGCGTCGCACGGATTACGACGCATGCAGCCCATGGCGTAAACTGCCGGCGCCGAACACTATCGATCGGCATTCCATTCTGTTGATGACACGCACATAAGGATTTCCTATGCCCAATACCGCCATTCTCGTCGACGGTGCCTTCTTTCTTGCCCGCTACCGCAAGGTGTGGGGCGATCGCGACGTCAATGATGCCCGTACCGTGGCCAAGACCGTATTCGGCATGGCGCTGGAGCATCTGAAGGCCCTGGACCGTCCACGCGAGGCGCTTTACCGGATCTTTTTCTACGACTGCCCGCCGCTGGAGAAAGTACTGGTGAAGCCGATCAGCGGCGAGAGCATCGATTTCGGCCGCACCGGCGCGGCCGCCTTCCGTCGCGACCTGCACGACCAACTGCGCCGCCAGCGCAAGATGGCGTTGCGGCTGGGCCGCCTGTCCGACCGCGGCGAGTGGAAGCTCAAGCACCAGGCCTACCAGCAATTGCGCGACGAATCGCTGTTCTGGGATGAATTGGGCGATGAACATTTTGAGCCCGATATGCGCCAGACCCAGGTGGACATGAAGATCGGCATCGATATCGCCGCACTGGCTTATAAAAAGCAGGTCGACCAGATCATCCTGGTCGCCGGCGATGCCGATTTCATCCCGGCGGCGAAGCTGGCGCGCTACGAGGGCATCGATTTCATCCTCGATCCGATGTGGCAGGGCATCGCGCCGGACCTGCACGAACATATCGACGGGCTGCAATCGGTCTGCCCAAGGCCATTCTGACTCGATGGCGCTGCGCTGCATGCTCGATCGCTGGAATGGGTCAAACGAGGGCAGCGCTTTTTCTATCCGAAGTCGTCAAGAACGGGCTGTCGGTCGCTGGCGCTGCAGTCGTAAACTAATCGTAAAATGTCTACATTCGCTGCACACGGCTGCCGGCACCCTGCCGCAGGAAACTGTCGAGGAATCGTCATGAAGCTCAGGCTTGCCTTTGGATTGTCCGCCGCGCTGCTGTTGGTTGGCATGGCCCACGCACAACAGGCGGCGCAGGACCAGCCCGCGGGCGACCTGGTGCCGCCCACCAGTGCCAGCGATTTCACCTCGGGCCAGCTCGATGCGGTGCTGGGCGGGTCCTGGCGCTCGGCCTATGACAAGGCGCGCGACGCCTACCGTCATCCCAAGGCGACGCTGCAGTTCTTCGGCCTGCAGCCCGACCAGACGGTGATCGAAATTACGCCCGGCGGTGGCTGGTATAGCGAAATCCTCGCGCCGCTGCTGCGTGACAACGGCCATTACATCGCCGCGGTGCCCGGCGGCAACGACGCCGAAAGCCAGCAGGACGCCGATGCATTGCGCGCCAAGTTCAAGGCCGACCCGGCCCAGTACGGCAAGGCCAGCATCGAGACGTTCAATCCCAAGGCGCCGGCGTTCGGGCGGCCCGGTTCGGCGGACATGGTGCTGACCTTCCGCAACGTGCATAACTGGGCCATGTCCGGCACGGCCGAAGCGATGTTCAAGGCGTTTTATGCGGTGTTGAAGGTCGGCGGCACCTTGGGCGTGGTGGATCATCGCGCGGCGTCGGGCGCCACCCTCGACGCGGACAAGGGCAGTGGTTACCTGCCAACCGACTACGTGATCAAGCTGGCCACCGATGCCGGCTTCAAGCTGGACGGGCAGAGCGAGATCAACGCCAATCCCAAGGACACCAAGGACTACCCCAAGGGCGTATGGACCTTGCCACCGACACTCGCCCTGGGCCAGCAGGATCGTGCCAGGTACGTGGCGATCGGCGAGTCCGATCGCATGACGTTGCGTTTCGTGAAAGTTGGCGTAAACAAGGCGCCGGTCACGCCTGCCACGCCGGCTTCCAGCCCGACGGCGCATTGAGCCTGCGACACTGCCGGCCACAATCGCGGGCGTGACCGTTCCATGTTGATGGCGTTGAACAAGCCGTTCGGCGTGCTGTGCCAGTTCACCACCCACGACGGGCGTCCGACCCTGGCCGATTTCGTCCGGCAAAAAGACGTCTATCCGGCCGGACGCCTGGATCATGACAGCGAAGGCCTGCTGTTGTTGACCGATGACGGTGGACTGGCGCACCGCCTCACCGATCCCAGGCATAAGCAGCCGAAAACCTATCTGGTGCAGGTGGATGGTGCATTGTCCGACGAGGCAGTGCAGGCGCTGCGCCGCGGTGTGGCATTGAACGACGGTCCGACGCTACCGGCCCAGGCCGAGCGCGCGGGAGAGCCGGCATGGCTGTGGCCGCGCGATCCGCCGGTGCGCTTTCGCAAAAGCATCCCGACCAGCTGGTTGACGATCACCTTGCGCGAAGGACGCAACCGGCAAGTACGCCGGATGACGGCGGCGGTCGGGTTTCCGACCTTGCGCTTGATACGGGTACGGATCGGCGATCATGCGCTGGATGGATTGATGCCGGGCCAGACGCGCACATTGTTGCCTTGACGGCGTCAAGCGTCACAGGCCGAAGAACGCCCTTGCCGTCGTCGTGCTGTTCGCCGCCGTCACCTCTGCCGGCTCGCCACGATCGCGCGCGATCTGCGCACAGATGTGCTGCAGGTACATCGGTTCGTTGCGTCGATGGCTCGGTTGTGGCCGCACGGTGCGCGGCAGCAGATAAGGCGCATCCGTTTCGATCATCAGGCGATCGGCCGGAATCTCGCGCACGAATTGGCGCAAGTGCGTGCCGCGGCGCTCGTCGCAGATCCAGCCGGTAATGCCGATGTGGCAATCCAGCGCGAGATAATCGCGCAAGGCTTCGTGCGTATCGGTGAAGCAATGCACCACCGCCGCCGGCACCCGCGAGCGATAACGCTGGAGCAGGGCCAGGAAATCCTCGTGCGCATCGCGCTGGTGCAGGAACAGCGGCTTGCCGATCTCCGCCGCGATCCGCAGTTGGCGCTCGAATACGGCCAGTTGCACATCGCGCGGCGAGTAATTGCGATGATAGTCCAGCCCAGTTTCGCCGATGGCGCGCACTTGCGGGTATTGCGCCAGCTCGCGCAGGCGGGCGTCGGTCGCGTCGTGGTAGTCGATCGCATGGTGGGGATGCACGCCAGCGGTGGCATGCAACAGCCCGGGGTGGGAGCGGGCGAGCTCGAGGGCGTGTTCGCTGCCGTCTTGTGACGCACCCGTGACGATCATGTGCGCCACCCCATGCGCGCGCGCGCGTTCGAGCACGGCGTCGAAATCATGCCGGAATGACTCGTGGGTGAGGTTGGCCCCGATATCGACAAGCTGCATGGCGAACCCTTCAAAGCTTTCATTGTCCCATTCAAGCGCATCGCCGCCCAGTCGCAGCATGAACGGTTGATCAGCATGCAGACGCAACAGCCAGGCAAAACTCGCCAGTCGCTTTATGGATGTGTTACGAATGGGTGCTCTGTCTGGCGTGAGGGGACGCCGGCAGATCGTTAGCAATTGGTGATGACAAGCGGGGTGCAACATGTCGGCAGTCGTAAAGCCGGCGTCCGTAGGGGCGGCAAGGGCCACGGATGACCACGAAATGGCAGTGTGCGCGCTGCTGGTCGCGCGCGGACGCCTGAAAGACAACGACCTGGCACGCGCCAGGCGTCTGCATGAGGAGACCCCCGAAGGCACCCTCACGACGTTGCTTGCGCGACTGGGCCTGGTTTCCGAGCGCGATCTGGCCGAAGCCTGGGCCGAACGGCTGGATGCGCCCTTGCTGGCGTCGCGCGATGCGCCAGACATGCCGCCGGCCGATCTGGATGTTTCCATCCGCTTTCTCAAGCAGCAGCACGTGGTGCCGGTGCGCATGGGCGACGATGGCCTGGCCCTGGTGGTCGCCGATCCGGCCGACCCGTATCCGCTGCAGGCGGTGCGCCTGGCGTCGGGCAAGCCGGTAGCGATGTGCATCGGCGTGCGTTCGGAAATCGATGACCTGATCGAGCGCTATTACGGCCAGGGCCGCTCCGCGATGGGCACCATCGTGGAAAACCTCGATGGCAGCGCAGCCGAGGAAGACGACGTGGAGCATCTGCGCGACCTCGCTTCCGAGGCGCCGGTGATCCGCCTGGTCAACCTGATCCTGCAGCGCGCGGTGGAACAGCGGGCATCCGACGTGCATATCGAGCCGTTCGAGAATCGCTTGAAGGTGCGCTATCGCATCGATGGCGTGTTGCATGAAGTGGAAGCGCCGCCGTCCAGTTCCACGGCCGCGGTGATCAGTCGCGTCAAGATCATGGCCAAGCTCAATATTGCCGAGCGCCGCTTGCCGCAGGATGGACGCATCCAGCTGCGCGTGCAGGGCAAGGAGCTGGACTTGCGCGTGTCCACCGTGCCGACCAGCTTCGGCGAATCGGTGGTGATGCGTATCCTCGATCGCGAAACGGTGGTGTTCGATTTCGCCTCGCTCGGTTTCACCGAGCAGTTCCGCGCGCGATTCGTGGAAGTGCTGCAACGCCCGCACGGCATCCTGCTGGTCACCGGCCCCACCGGTTCGGGCAAGACCACCACGCTGTACACCGCGCTGTCGAAGATCAACACGCCGGGCGTGAAGATCATCACGGTCGAAGATCCGGTCGAATACCAGCTCGAAGGCATCAACCAGATCCAGGTCAAGCCACAGATCGGGCTGGACTTCGCCAATGCGCTGCGCTCGATCATGCGCCAGGATCCGGACGTGATCATGATCGGCGAAATGCGCGACCTGGAAACCTGCCGCATCGCGATCCAGTCCGCGCTCACCGGTCACCTGGTGTTGTCCACGCTGCATACCAACAGCGCTTCCGGCGGCGTCACCCGCATGCTCGACATGGGGGTGGAGGATTACCTGCTGGGCTCCACCGTCAACGGCATTCTCGCGCAGCGCCTGGTGCGCCGGCTCGATCCGGAAACCGCGATCCCCTACGAGGCGCCGCCCGAAGTCGTGCAGCAATTCGAGCTGGAGAAATACACCGACGAACGGCCGATCCGCTTGTGGAAGCCTGGCACCAGCGTGTCCAATCCCACTGGCTACCGCGGCCGTCGCGCGATCATGGAATTCCTGGTAATGAGCGACGCATTGCGCCGCCTGGTGATGCAGCGCGCCGACGCTGGCGAGATCGAACGGCAGGCGCGCGCCGAAGGCATGCGCACCATGTACGAAGATGGCATCGCCAAGGCGGTCACGGGCATCACCACCATCGAGGAGGTGTTGCGTGTTACGCAGGAAGGCTGAGGCCGGCTCGCTTATTCCCCTTGCCCTCCGGAAAGAGAGCGGGGGTAAGAGGCGGCGCTTGCCGCGCTTTTACGTCGGAAGCTGCTGCGGTATTGGACCTGCGCAAGATTGGCCGCTCCACTCGATCCTCTCCCCGCAGGGGAGAGGAGGCGAACGCCAAGAGCTGTTTCTCCCATGAGCCAGTTCCGCTACCGCGCCGTCAGTGCCGCCGGCGAAATCGTGCAGGGCCATATGGAGGCGGCCAGCCTCGACGAAGTGATCGTGCGCCTGCAGGACCAGGGGCACACGCCGCTGGAAGCCAAGCTCGCCGACACGGGCGATGCGGGCAGCGGGCTGGCCGGCCTGTTCAAGCGAGGGCCCTTCAGCGGCGATCAGCTTGCGCAGTTCACGCACCAGCTGGCGACCCTGCTGGGTGCCGGCCAGCCGCTGGATCGCGCGCTCGGCATCCTGATGGACTTGCCCGAGGGCGAACACGCCAAAAAACTGATCGAGCGCGTGCGTGACCGCGTCCGCGGCGGCACGCCGTTGTCACAGGCGCTGGACGAAGAACACGGCGTATTTCCCAAGCTCTACATCGCGCTGGTGCGTGCCGGCGAAGTCGGCGGCTCGCTGGAAGACACCTTGCGCCGCCTCGCCGACTATCTCGAGCGCACGCAGCAATTGCGCGGCAGCATCATCAATGCGTTGATCTATCCGGCGTTCCTGATGGTCGGCGTGCTCGGCTCGCTGCTGCTGCTGCTTACCTACGTGGTGCCGCAGTTCGTGCCGATCTTCCAGGACATGCAGGTGCCGATCCCGTGGATTACCCGTGCCGTGCTGGCGCTGGGCACCACCTTGCAGGATTGGTGGTGGCTGATCCTGGCGCTCGTGATCGGCGGCGTGTTCGTGTGGCGCGCCCGCATGCGCGATCCCGCGCTGCGCCTGGCGTGGCACGAACGCCTGCTGACATTGCGCCTGGTCGGTCCGCTGGTGCTGAAAGTGGAAACCGCACGCCTGGCGCGCACGCTCGGCACCCTGGTGAAAAACGGCGTGCCGCTGCTGTCCGCATTGGGCATCGCGCGCATGGTCACCTCCAATCGCGCGCTGGACCAGGCGCTGGTCCAGGGCACCGAGATGGTCAAAGGCGGCAATGGCCTAAGCCTCGCGCTGGGACAGTCGCAGCGTTTTCCGCGGCTGGCGATCCAGATGGTGCAGGTCGGCGAGGAGGCCGGGCAGCTGGACACCATGCTGCTGAAAGTGGCCGATACCTTCGAGCTGGAAAGCCGCCGTTCGATCGATCGCCTGCTGGCGGCGCTGGTGCCGGCGCTTACCATCATCATGACCGTCTTCGTGGCCATCATCATGGCGGCCATCCTGCTGCCGCTGCTCAGTCTTACCAGCAACATCCAGTGATCGGCGTTGTCCGATCCTGTGGCCCTTATTCAACGCCCTCAACATGGAGAAACCAGCCTATGCAGTATAGATATCCACGGACCCGGCAGCTGCGCCATCCGCATCGCAGCGCCGGTTTCACCCTGCTGGAGATGTTGGCGGTGATCGTGCTGATCGGCATCGTCGGCGCCATCGTGGTGCGCCAGGTCGGCAGCAGCGTGGACAAGGGCAAGTACGGCGCCGGCAAGGCACAGCTGACCACGCTCAGCCAGGCCGTCGATGCCTACGCCCTGGATAACGGCTCGCCGCCGGCGCAGTTGCAGGACCTGGTCGCCAAGCCTGCCAACGCCAGCAATTGGCAGGGTCCCTACGTCAAGCCTTCGCAGCTGAAGGATCCCTGGGGCCACGACTTTGGCTACAAATATCCCGGCGAGCATGGCAACTACGACCTGATCTTCTATGGCCAGGACGGCAGGCCGGGAGGCGATGGATACAGCGCCGACGTGGGGAACTGGCAGTGACATACCGGGAATCGGCCACGGTAGACAGGGAGGGGGTGTCGCGTGGCGGCGCCGTCTTCCGGTTGCCGCTTGCCGATTCCCGTTTTGCGGGCAACGACGCCGGCTCGCGGCGTGCCGTCGCCAACGTATCCCGTGTGCGGCTTTCCGTTTTGCGGCAGTGCGGCTTCACGCTGCTGGAAATGCTCGCCGTCATCATCTTGATCGGCGTTGCCGCGGCCGCGGTATCGATCTCGGTAGCGCACGGGCTGGCCAGCGCGCGCATCAACGCGGCGGCCGGCGAGCTGGCCGCCGCGTTGCGCGCCACGCGCACCCAGGCCATCGTGCATGGCGAGCAGCGCATCTTCCAGGTCGATATGCATGGCGAGTTCTACCGCGGTGCCGACCAGCGCGATGTGCATTTGCCCAAGGGGCTGGAGCTGTCGGTCACCAGCGCGGCCAGCGACCAGTCGGGCGGCGATATCGCGCGCATCCGTTTCTTTCCCGACGGCAGTTCCACCGGCGGGCGCATCACCTTGCGCAGCGGCCAGCGCGAGTGGCACGTCAATGTGTCATGGCTGACCGGCGCGATCAGCATTTTCGATACAGCCCAGCATTCATGAATACGCCGGCTCGCCATGCGCGCGGTTTCAGCCTGCTGGAAGTGATCGCGGCGATCCTGCTGCTGGCCATTACCTTCGCCGCATTGATGGAAGTGGCCGGAGGTTCGATCCGTCTGTCGCAGAACGCCGCCGAACATACCCAGGCCGCATTGTGGGCGCGCACGCTGCTCGATACCCGTTTCACCCTGGATCCGATCCAGACCGGAACCAGCGAGGGTCATTTCGACAATCGCTACCGCTGGCGCCTGCAGGTAACGCCGTGGGTCGGGCCGGGCGTCACGGCGCCGGCGACACCCTACGCTTTCCAGATGTACAAGCTTGACCTCGATGTGATGTGGGGCACGGCGCCCTTTGATCACACCGCGCACTTCAGCACGCTGCGCATCGGCAGCAACGCACCATGAAACGCGGCGCTGCTCCATCGTGGCTTGCAGCAACCGGATCTTGCGCCCCCGGGAGCGCGCCGGGTGGATGGACTGCAGGGAGAACCAGCGCAGGCAAGCATCCCATGCCGAAGCAGGCCGGCTTCACCTTGCTGGAAGTGCTCGCCGCGCTGGCGCTGCTGGCGCTGCTGTTGCTCGGCGTGTACTCCGGTGTGCGCTCGGCTACGCATACGGTGCAGGCGGGCGAGGTGAAGATCGAGCAACTGGACGAAGTGCGCTCCGCGCAGATGTTCCTTCGCCGCGAATTGGCGCAAGCGATGGCGCAGGCCATCGGGCATGACGACAACGGTAACGGCATTTTCTTTGTCGGCGACAGCGATAGCATGCGTTTCGTCGCGCCCTTGCCCGGCTACCTCGGCCGAATGGGACCGCAGCTGATCGAGGTGAAGCTGGTACGCGGCGACCACGGCAAGCAGCTGGTGGCGAGCCTGGCCGAACTGCCGCCCGACGGCAGCGCACCCAAGCCGCTGGGCGATCCGCAGGTATTGGTGGACAGCGTGGTCGACGGTGGCTTCAGCTATCGCGGCGTCAACCAGCAGGGTCAGCCGATGGATTGGCAAAGCGACTGGAAGACCACCGGCAACATGCCGAACCTGGTCACCATCAAGCTGGCGCTGCACTCCGGGCGCGAGTGGCCGGAATTGAGCGTGCCGCTGCGCGTCAACGCAGCAGCCATGCAGGGGCCGGGCAATCTGCTGCGCGGCCTGAATGGTCCGGGGGTGGGGCCATGATGCGCGGCCGGCCTGCGCAGCGCGGAGTCGCCTTGCTGCTGGTGATGTGGGCGTGCACCTTGCTCGCCATCCTGCTTGGCGGTTACGCGACGCTGGCCCATACCGAAGGCTTGCAAGCCAGTTACCAGTTTGAGCAGGCACGCGCGCACTATGCCGCCGAAGCGGGACTGATGCGCGCGATCTACGCCTTGCAGGCACCGAACATCAACGACCGCTGGATCGCCGACGGACGGGTCTACCCCTTTGCGTTCGACCAGGCCCGGGTCGGCGTATCGATCATCTCGGAAAGCGGCAAGGTGGATCTCAATGCCGCCTCGTCCGACGTGCTTACCAATCTGTTTCGCAACGTCGGCGTGGACCCCGCGCGTGCCTCGGCCATCGCGCAGGCGATCGTCGATTGGCGCAGTTTTCCGATGACGCCGCAGCAGGTTTCGCAGCGTAACGCGGCCTACGCCGCCGCCGGACGCGACTATGGACCGCGCAACGGCCCGTTCGCCAGCGTCGAGGAATTGCAGATGGTGCTGGGCGTCGATCCGGCGCTGTACGAAAAAGTTGCGCCGTATGTCACGATCTGGTCCGGTCGGGCCAGCCCGGACCCGAATACCGCACCGCTGCTTGCGCTCGCTTCGCTGCCCGGCATGGACCTGCAACAGGCGGCAGCCGCCATCGCTGCGCGGCCGGCGGCTGCCGCCGGCGCCACGGTGACGGGCGGGCTGGGGCTGGTCGGCAACAATGGCATCACGCATAGTATTCGTTCAGAGGCCGTGCTTGCCGATGGAACGCGCGCGGTATTGCGCGCCACGGTACGCTTGCAAGGATATCGACCCGGCTCGCAAGCTTTTGCGGTGCTGCGCTGGCAAGAGGGAGATGGGGAGTGAATTCCGCTACGCAGACATTGCGACCGCAACTCGAACGCGCACGTCGCGCCTGGCGCGGCTCGCCGTTGCCGGGTTTCTTCGCCTGGTGGGGAAGCGAACTGCGTGCCCTGCTGCCGGTGCGCTGGCAAGCTTTCTTCAGCGGCGGCAACGTCTGGTACCTGCTGCGCCATCAAGATGGCCAGTGGCATGTACGACGCAGTGCGCAAGCCGAAGCGATCGCACCATGGAGCGACGCACTGGATGCACCCGGTCAGCAAGCCTTGTTGAACGCGGCAGTGGCCGGCGTGGATCCGCAAGACCTGCGGCTCGCCTTGTGCCTGCAGCCCGATGCCGTATTGCGCCGGCGCTTGCTGCTGCCCGAAGCGGCACGCGACAACCTGCGCCAGATCGGCGCTTTCGAGATGGACCGGCAGACCCCCTTCCGCCCCGACCAGGTGTATTACGACTTGCGCGAACTGCCGGGCCCCGCGCCGGCCGGTCGCATGGCCGCCGAACTGGTCGCCGTGTCGCGCAGCGCGGTGGACGGGCACCTCGAGCGCCTGCGCCTCGCCGGTATCGCCATCGATGCGGTGGACCTGTGCGATAACAACGCACGTCTGGGCGTGAACCTGTTGCCGCCCGAGATGGCGCGCGTGCACCGCGATCCACGCCGCCGGCTCAACCTTGCCCTGATCGCTGGCGCCGTGCTGCTGCTGCTGCTGTGCCTGGGGCAATGGCTGCACAATCGCCAGGATGCGCTGGCGACCATGCAAACGCAGGTGGACGACATGCGTGGCGACGCGCAAAAGATCGCCGAGTTGCGCAAGCAACTGGAGGACAGCGCCGGCGCGGCCGGATTCCTCGCGCGCCGCAAGACCGACTCGGTCGCCATCGTCGATGTGCTGCAGGACCTGACCGCGCGCATTCCCGACGATACCTGGCTGGAGCGCTTCACCGTCGATAGCGGTGGCCGCGTCGGCATGCAGGGGCAAAGCGCCAAGGCCGCATCGCTGATCGATGCCCTGCAAGGCAGCAAGCTGCTCACCGGTGCGAATTTCCAGGGGGTGATCCAGCGCGATCCGGCGACCAACAAGGAACGATTCTTCATGGATGCGCAAGTGCGCAATCCTGCCAGCGGCAAGCCTGCCGCAAGCAGCAGCGCGGGGACGACGCGATGAAGCTGCGTCCCATGAAACCGTTGGAAAGCCGCCTCGCCGCCCTTGGCCTGCTGGTATTGGTGCTGGCGCTGGCGTACTTCCTGCTGCTGCACTGGTGGTTTGTCGCCCCGCTGCGCGACGTCGACAGCCAGATGGATGACCTGCGCGATACGCAAAGCCGCTATGCGGCGGCGATCGCCGAAAAACCGCAGTTGCAAAAGCGCCTCGCCGAACTGGGCCACGACCAGACCGACAGCAGCACCTTCCTGTCCGAAACCGATCCGAACGCCGCGTCGGCGGCGCTGATGCAGCGGGTGGTGGACGACGCCGCGGCACACTCGCAGGAAGGAACCTGCGAAGTCAGCCAGAAAATGCCGGTCAACAATCCCGCCTCCACGCCTGGCGATCCTTACCAGAAAGTCGTGGTGAGCATCAGCCTGCATTGCGATATGCAACCGCTGATCGGCCTGTTGTACACGCTGGAGAAAGGCAAGCCGTACCTGTTCGTGCAGGATTTCAGCGTGTATCGCAATCCACTGATGAACATGCAGAAGAGCGGCGCCGCACCGCTGGAAGTGCAGTTCACGCTGGCCGGCTATGTGCGTGTCGCCGCGCCGCCGCCCGGTTCGGCAAACGCATCGGCACCGAGCGGGGAGGATGCGCGATGAATGCCGCTGCGCAACGCCGCCTCACCCCCGCGTTCGCCATCGCCACGGCAGTGTTCGGCATCGCACTGCTGCTGCTGTTGTTCGGCGTGGGCCGCGGCGTAACCTGGAACCCGCCGCGCAGCACGCCGCCGTTGCCTGCCGCGCATAGTGTTCCCCTGCCGACCCCGCCACCGCTGCAAAGCTATGCGCAGGTGTGGGAACATCCATTGTTCAGTGCCGACCGCAAGCCGATCGTCACCAATGGCGGTGGCGAAGGCGTGAGCCTGGGCGACCTGCAACTCACCGGCATCATCCTCACGCCGGCGCTGCACATGGCGCTGCTCGGTCCCGCGCACGACAAGGGCGACAACAATAAGGACGACGACAGCCAGGAAGTTCGCGTGCGCGAAGGAACGACGCTGCCGGACAGCAACTGGAAATTGATCAAGGTGCTGCCGCGCTCGGCGGTATTTACCTCGCCTACCGGGCGCACGGAGCTGAAACTTCCCGCTGGCGCACCGATCGACCAGCCGGCCTCCAGCACGTCGCCGGGTGCGATGCCGATGAACAACCAAGGCCAGGGTGTGGCCCATCCCGGTAACGGGATGCGTGGCGCCATGATGCAACCCATGCCAGCGCCGGTGCGACCGAACGACGCGCAGGCAGAACGATTACAGAAACTCAGGGCCGCCATTCTTAAGCAGCGTTCCCAGCAAGCCGGGAACGCCCAGGGAGAACACTGACTCATGTCACACGAGCGCATGCAACCTTATCTACGCCATGGAATGCGCATCAGCGCGATGGCGCTGGCGATCTTTCTGAGTGGCTGCGGCGCCAACCGGCCGCTGGTCCAGTCCAACGACCATGAACTGGAACGCGAAGCCGTGGCCGGCACGGAAAAGCCCGCGCCGCAACCACAGCCGTTGAACAGCAACCTGAGCAACCCGCCCGCTGCGCCTGCCGTGGCGAGCATCAGCACCGGCACTGGCCGGTTCGTGCGGCCGACGGCCTTGACTACACCCCGGCCGGCGGCCGCCGGCAGTGGCGCGGTGACCTTCAACTTCGAGAACCAGCCGGTGCAGGCCGTGGTGAAGGCGATCCTCGGCGACCTGCTGCAGCAGAACTACACCATCGTGCCGGGCGTGCAGGGCAATATTTCCTTCTCCACCTCCGAGCCGGTGGACAGCAGCCAGGCCATGCCGATCCTGGAGACATTGCTGTCGTGGACGCACAACGCATTGATCAAGACCAACGGCCGTTACGTGGTCATGCCGGAGAAAGATGCGGTGCAAGGCAACGTCGCGCCGAGCCTGGGCGCTGTCGCGCCGGCCGGCGGCATGCAGGCGCGCCTGTTCCCGCTGCACTACATCGCCGCCGACCAGATGCAGAAATTGCTCAAGCCGTTTGCGCGTCCCGACTCGATATTGCTGGTCGACAATGCGCGCAACGTCATCGTGGTTGCCGGTACGCCGGATGAGTTGGCCAACTACAATCGCACCGTGCGCACCTTCGATGTCGACTGGTTGAAAGGCATGTCGGTCGGGGTGTTCAACCTCCAGCACGCCACCGTCGACGACCTGATGCCACAGCTCGACAGCATGTTCGGGACAAAGGGCGACACGCCGCTCGCCGGCATGCTGCGTTTCATCCCGATCAAGCGCACCAATGCGCTGGTGGTCATCAGCACGCAGCCTAATTACCTCAGCGAAGTCGGCGACTGGATCGCCAAGATCGACCTGGGCGGCGGCAACGAACCGCAGCTCTACGTCTACGACGTGCGCAACATCAGCGCGTCGGACTTGGCGCATTATCTCGCGCAGATCTACACCGACAATGCCGGCAATGGCGAGAATGATCACGGCGGCGCGGTGGCACCGGGAGCGGGCGGCGCAAGCACGCTAGGCATCGGCAACAACGCGAGTGGTTCGTCCAGCGGCATGGGCAGTACCGCCGGCAGTTTCGGCAGTTCCACCACCGGCGGGCTTTCAAGCGGCCTGGGCGGCAGCACCGGAACCGGCACGTCGACGACGGGCACGAGCAGCGCCTTCGGCAGCAGCTCCGGCAGCGGTGGCGGCATCGGCGGCAATACCGGCGTAAGCGGCGTAGGCATGAACGGCGGACTGGCCAACGGCGCCAGCCAGGACAAGGGCTACAGCTCGAAAGACGGCAGCATCCGCATCAGTTCGGTGGACGCCAACAACCAATTGCTGGTGCGTGCGCGGCCGGCGCAGTGGGAAGAGATCCTCGGTGCGGTCAAACAGCTCGATATGCCGCCTTTGCAGGTACAGATAGAAACGCGAGTGTTTGAGGTCGACTTGGTGGGCGATCTCCAATATGGCGTGCAATGGTATCTGCAAGGGCTCGCCGGCGGTTCGGAAAATTCCAGCGGTGGCTACACGCCAGGCAATCCGGAGGCACACCGCATGATTGGCCTGGGAGGTGGCTTCGGTACCAGTTCAAGTTCAACTGCAACTACAACTTATAGCGGGCAGCCGTTCTTCTATTCCTTCCTGAGTTCGAATGGAAAATTCCAAGTCGCGATCAACGCACTGGAAAGCAGCAGCAATACCAAGACGTTGTCGGCGCCCTCGCTGGTCGTGCTCAACAATCAGGTAGCGCATATCGCAGTGGGTGACCAGATACCAGTCAACCAGACCTATTACACCGGACTGGGAACCACCGACACGTCAACCACGGTGGGCCAGGTGGAATACATTCCCACCGGTGTCATTCTGGACGTACAGCCGCGTGTGAACCCGGGTGGACTGGTTTACCTCAATATCGATCAGCAGGTTAGCTCCACCATTGGTGGCGCCAACAATCAAGGTAATTACACGATTCAACAGCGCCAGATCGCAACCCAGCTGGGTGTGCAGAACGGCCAGACCGTGTTGCTTGGTGGCTTGATTCAGCAGCAGAACCAGGATCAGACCGAAGGGGTTCCGTGGTTGAGCGATATTCCCATTTTAGGCAAATTGTTCGGCTCCACCAGCAAAAACAAGACACGTACCGAATTGATCGTGTTGATCACCCCGCGCGTGATTACCAATAGCGAAGACGCCAAGCAGATCACCGACGACTATCAGAACGGGTTTGAGTCGCTGGCGCCGTTGCGCGCGCATCCGGCAGCAACAGCAACGCCTGCTACGACAACTCCCATCCACTAGGTTTGCTAATGCCTTGCCTGTGATCTTCAATGAGTGCACATGGATCGCTGGGCAATGAATGCCCAGCGATCGTCGTCATAGGCCGGAAGTTGCTCAGTTTGCAGAGTTTTTTGATCGGGTTCTCCCCTTAACTTTCGAAGGCTAAGGAGAGGTGATGTGAGAACGCCGCAATGTCACGTTCTTTGGGATGAGCAGCGAGCTATAGATTACGAATATCGCTGTATCACCAACGCCTGCGCCTGCCCTTGAAAGCAAATAGTTGTCGGCGCTACGGCTACCTGATACCAACCTACAGGGATGGGGTAGGCGCCTTGGCACATATGGATTTGTGTGCCCACTGGTTTATCAAAATAGCTTTCGTAAACGTAGTAACCCAGGTAGCCCCCGATGTTGTTGCCGCCACAATTTTTGCTGGAATTCCCTGGATATGCTGCGGTGACGACATAACCATTGGGCGGAATGTTGGAGCACCCGGTCAGTGCTGTGTAGGGATGTACCAAGTCATTGCTACCCTGCTCGGCCATTGCTTGTGATGAGAAAATTAAAAGCAAAAGCACTAGGCCCGTTTTGGTTTTCATCGTTAAATCCTCCTGATTGAACGGAACAGCCCCGTTTTGACGAGGCTTTTTGATCGTATTGCTGCGATCCAGAGATATCAGTAGGCCATTGGAGTTCTCGTTGTGCGTAGTAGCGGCGCAGATGTAGGCGATGAATGACGCGCGCGTGACGGTCTGTGCAGTTGGACGGGGTGAAGTGTTGATGAGAATTGGGCCTCACTCGAGCGCCCGACTATCATCGCGTACATGAATACGCCGATATTCCCAATTGACCCTCTGCTACCCGACATCCGCAGCTCTCTCGCTGCACAGCCTCGCCTGGTGCTGGAAGCGCCCCCGGGCGCCGGCAAGACTACCCAGGTACCGCTGGCCCTGCGTAACGAGCCATGGCTGGCAGGCAAAAAGATCGTGATGCTGGAGCCGCGCCGTATCGCGGCGCGTGCGGCGGCGCAGTTCATGGCGCAACAGCTTGGCGAGGCGGTGGGGCAGACGGTGGGCTATCGGATTCGCTTCGAGTCCAAGGTCAGCGCGGCCACGCGCATCGAAGTGGTCACCGAAGGCATTCTCACGCGACTGGTGCAGGCCGACCCGGAACTGGCCGGCGTCGGTGCGATCCTGTTCGACGAATTCCACGAGCGGCACCTGGCCGGCGACCTGGGCGCGGCATTGGCGCTGGATATCCAGGCCACGCTGCGGCCGGACCTGCGTGTCGTGGTGATGTCCGCCACGCTCGATGGCGAGCGCGTGGCGCAATGGCTGGATGCGCCGCGCATCAGCAGTCCGGGCCGGAGTTTTCCGGTGCGCGTCGATTATCCGCCGGCGCGCGCACAAGAAAATGTGGAACATCATCTGGTGCGGGTCATTCGGCAAGCCTTGACGGAAAACGAAGGCGATGTGCTGGCGTTCCTGCCGGGCCGGCGCGAGATCGCGCGCGCGCAAAGCGCACTGGCGCAGTCGTTGCAGCGTGACGATGTAGAAGTGGTGGCATTGCATGGCGAGCTGTCGCTGGCCGAGCAGCAACTGGCGTTGGCACCGGCAGAGCCGAGTACGCGCCGCATCGTGCTGGCGACCAACGTTGCCGAATCGAGTGTGACGCTGCCGGGCATTCGCGCAGTAGTCGATACCGGTCTTGCGCGCGCGCCGCGCTTCGATCCCAATTCGGGATTCACGCGCCTGGAAACCGTAGCGATCTCACAGGCGTCCGCCGATCAACGCGCCGGCCGCGCCGGCCGCGTCGCCGAAGGCACGGCTTATCGGTTATGGCCGCAGAGCCGCCGCCTGGATGCCGCGCGTACGCCGGAAATCATGCAAGCGGAACTGTCCGGCCTGGCGCTGGAGTTGGCGGCCTGGGGCAGCGCGGCGTTGCCATGGCTCGATCCGCCGCCCGGCGGCGCACTGGCCCAGGCGCGCGCATTGCTGACCGGCCTGGGCGCGCTCGATACCCGGCAACGCATCACACCGCTCGGCCGGCGCATGCTCGAACTCGGTGCGACGCCGCGGCTCGGTGCTGCGGCCTTGCGCGCGCCGGAAACCTTGCGTGCCTTGGTCGCCGACCTGCTGTCCTTGATGGAGGCGCGTTCGCCGTTGCGTGGAGAGCAGGCACGCAGCGATGATTTCCGCGTGCGTGTAACGGCGCTGCACGCATGGCGCGATCGCCGCAGCGCTACGGGTTATCACAGCGGCGCGGACGCAGGGGCGTTGGCGGCAGTCGAAGCCATCAGCAAGGGCTGGCGTCGTCGCCTAGACGTGCGCAGCGCCGCGAGCGGCGTGCCGCACAGTCACGCGGTTGGCGACTTGCTGCTGCATGCTTTTCCAGACCGTCTTGCACGGCAGGACGAAAGCAATCCGCTGCGCTACACGCTCTCCAACGGACGCGGTGCGCGCTTGCACGAACAGACCGCGTTGATGGGCGAGCCGTGGCTGGTCGTGCTGGATCTGCGCCATGAAGCGCGCGATAGCCTGGTCCTTTCCGCCGCGCCGTTCGATCCGCGCGTGCTGGAGCGTGACTACGCCGATCAGTTCCAGCGGGTGCGCAGCGTGCGTTGGAACGATGAACGTGCAGCAGTCGAGGCGTTTGAGGAGCATCGCTTCGCGGCCATCGTGCTCGAGCGCCGCAGCGTTCCCGTGCAGGCGGAAGACGCCGTGCCCGCATTGCTCGCCGCCATTCGCAGTCGCGGCCTCGATGCGTTGCCATGGAGCGAAGCCGCGCGTCGCCAGCGCGTACGCATGCAATCGCTGCGCGAATGGATGCCCGAATTGGGCCTGCCGGATGTTTCCGATGATTATCTGCTCGGCACTTTGCACGATTGGTTGGCACCGTATCTGCAAAACAAGCGCAAGCTCGATGCGGTGTCGGAGAATGATCTCTCGCAGGCATTGGCGGCGCTGTTTGATTACGAGCAACGCTGTCAATTGGATGCGCACGCACCGGACAGCCTGACGGTACCCAGCGGGCAGGTGCGCCGCCTGGAATATCGGCCCGGCGACACCCCGGTGCTGGCGGTGAAGCTGCAGGAGCTGTTCGGCCTTGCCGATACGCCGCGCATTGCGGATGGCCGCGTGCCCGTCACCTTGCACCTGTTGTCGCCAGCAGGCCGGCCGATCCAGGTGACGCAGGACCTGAAAGGCTTCTGGGAACGCACCTACCCGGAAGTGAAGAAAGAATTGAAAGGGCGCTACCCCAAGCATCCCTGGCCGGACGATCCATGGACGGCGACGCCCACGCATCGCGCCAAGCCGCGTGGTACCTAGCGCGGCCATCGCGCAACGTGCGCGGAGCAGGCTGTGCGGGGTCGCGCGTGAATGCACCGCATGCCTAACCAGCGCAAGGTTTGAAAGCAGCCATGTCATGCTGGTACGCCGCGGCAAAAAGCACATCGTCATCGAGCACGACATGGTCAGACGCGGCCAGTTGACGGGCCTGGTCGTCGTCACGCTCGGAATGCGAGAGTTCCCAGGCGGGATTCTTGAAGTTGCTCGCCGCGAACGCACGCACCGTCTTGCGCCATGATGGCTCTTCTGAAGGAGCCGCACAGCCGATTGCCGTCATGAGGCACAGCCCGGTCACCAGCGCAGCAAGTGTCCGCACTTGTCGCGCAGACTCTTGCCATCGACCCATCCCTTATCTTGATCTCCACTTGTCAAAATGATTACGCCGCTACCATCAAGGTTGCAGCGATTCAGGCACCCGGGCGAGTTACTCATGCGCCAGATTCGACCTGAACTCAGAAATCGCTTCCAGCGTTGTCGCGCTCGCAGCTCGAGGCCTTCCGCCGCGCAAGCGCTGTCTTGCGCTCATCAGGTTGAAGCTTGCCATCTGTCGAGGCGTGGGCTGGTTCACGGCCTGGGCTGCAGGATGTCCTCGAGCAAGTCCGGTGTTCCTGGTATCCGTTCCAGATGTGGATAGCGCAATCCACCTTTCCACGTCAGCGAAAGCGACTGCTCCGTCTGACCTCGTGCGACCTGCAATTTGATCGGACGATCGGCGTGCGCCGCCGAAACGGCTGACTTGATCACGGATGCCTGATAGGGCTGACCGTCGACCAACACGACCTTCGCGCCGACGACCAGGCCTGCGCGCCAAGCGGCGCTATCCCAGACGACGTTTGTCACCTCGCCGTCCTTGTCCAGATCGACGCCCACCGAGAATCTAAGGTTAGCTCCCCCGCTCTTGGTCTCGCTGGCTTGTTGGGCGCCTGAAGGTTGGTCGTTCCAAGTCAGCCGGTAGCCGGCGCGCGTGATGCCGTCGAGATCCGTGTTGATGCCGACGCTGTCTACCCGCGCGCGCAGGAAGCTTGCCCAGTCGAACGGCGTGACGGCGTTCAGCGCGGCGACGAGGTCCTTGAACGTGTAAGGCACTGGGATTCGGCTGCCGTTGCGGATACCGAAGAAGCCTCGCGCGAAGTCATCCAACGATTTGCGGCCGTTGCTGCGTTCGCGAATCAGCGTGTCGATGTCCAGCCAGATCAACTGGCCCTGCAAATACACATCGAGCGTGTTGAGTTGCCAATCTGGCCAGGGCTGAAGGCGCCCCTCCGGATAGATGATGCTGTTGCCGTGCTGGATGAGTACCTGCTCGGAAGCATCCTGCAATGTCCGCCACTGCAGTCCAGGCCGGTTTGCGTATGCCGATGCGGTGGATTCCCAGTTCCTGAGTGCATCTTCCCGGCTGGTGACGCCGGAGCGTGCGTTGAGCACGCCATTCCAGTACATCGTCAGACCTTCGAACACCCAGAGCAACGAGTCCTGAGGTGCGACGTTCAGATTCGCCGTCCACATCGTCGCAGGAACGCGGAAGATGCCATTCCACGCATGGACGAAGCCGTGGAACGGCGTGCCAAGCGATCGACCACTGAAGAACGCAGCAGGAAAGCCGTTCTCCCCTGAGCGACTCTGCTCGAAGTAGGCCGGCCCGAAGTCGTTCGCCAGCCAGACCAGCATGTCGTAATGATCGTAGTGTTGGCCGCCGAATAATTTATAGGCCTGTGCGACCTCGCGACGGTATTTGTCGAGAGCCTCGGGCGACACGACGAGGCCGGCCTCGGTATCGGCCGCGACATCCAGTCGTACCGGCACAGGGTCGTCACTGAGGACGTACTGCCTCATCCAGCGCGCTGCCATGACGGGAGAATCCACGAGCCCATCGAGCGACACGGGAGAGAACCTCACGACATCGCCGACGCGAGTGGCGCCGTCCAGCGACGAAGCGAACTGCCAGCCATGAGGCAGCGTCACCGTGGGGTCAACCTGGATGCGGCGCGAGTAATAGCCGGCCGGATAGAGCACATGGCTCTGCCACTGCAGATCCACCATTGTCGGTGTTGACAATACCGGCCCGATCGCGCCACTTGCGGGGAACAGGAACTGAAAATCGACGTCCAATTCCTGTGTCCCCGGAGGCACATCGACATGGAACGCGGCTTGTTCCACAGGATCGCGTCGCCATGGCAGGCGCTTCCCGCCTACATTGAATGCGAGCCCTGCGACCTGGTCGAGCACGTTGGGCGGCACCGGATCGCCCGGAATCCATTGGGGGAACAGCAGCGTCAGCTGCTTCATTCCGCGTACGGGAATGGTTTCGTGGATGCGGTGGATGCCACGCATAGCGTCGGTGGCGTCCACTTCGAGGCGAAGCGTGCCGGGATAGGCGACATCCTGAGGGGGCGCGATCGGTGCTGGTGTCGGTGTCGCCTGTGGCAGCGGCCAACCACTGCTCGCCTCGTTTGCAGCGACGCGGTCGGCCGCGACGAGCGACGCCACCAGCGCCATCGTTGTCATCAAGAGTTTCACGCATGTTCTCCCAGGCCACGTTCAACATGCCAGGTGCGACAGGATTCATAGGTGTAGATGGGCTTCATGCGCCAAGGCCCTTAACGCGAGGAAAGGCGAGGTATTCCAGGTCGTAGGCGTCAACGCCATGTGCCGTCTCCGGTGGCTGATGCCAAAAGCAGGTGCGCACCAGTTGCCACATGGTGGTATCGAGTCCGATGTGGATCGAGTGCAGTGCCTCATCACGTCCTTCGTGATCTGCTTTGGCCCGCTCTTCAGACGCCAGTGCGCTGAGGTCATGGAAGGCTCCATGGAGATGAACTCCTGAGTGGCTTGACCCGGCATTTGGGAGCAGCCTCCCGTTTTCGAATGAATCGTCATCCATGCGAAGGCTGAAGACAGAGGAGATAGCACTGCGACAGCAGTCATCATGCGACCCCTCCGTCGCCCTGCCGAAATGATTGGCGGAGTCAATCTAGAAGTGCATCAACGATGTTGCAAAAAGCGGCATCCCGCCAGGCCGAACGCCACGTTAAGCCGCCGCCGGCCCGATAAAGTCTGGATAGAAGGTATGGCATCTCCGGCAGTCCGGTTGAAGATTGCCATGATCTATGTGCCCGGCTGCCGCCTTTACTGATCACTGGCTGGTACCGCTATTCGCTTGCGCCAACTTATCCAGCCGACCACCATTGACAATGCCGCCGCGACGAGTGGCGGCACAGCGTGCGCGTATTCGCCGTGGAGGATAACGGTCGCGAGTGCGGCAAACATAACGGCGCAACCGAGCACCGCGCCTGACAGGCGAGTCGGTGTCCGGAAAAGCAGGATGGCTGCGGTGAGTTCCAGCGATCCGGTGACGAAATGGAACCAGCGCGGATATCCCCATTTCAGGTATTCCTCGTAGATCGATCCCGGAGCGACGATGTTGCTCAGTGAACCGACGACGAAAAAAGCGGCAAGCGCGAAGGGTAAGACTTGGCGCCAGGAGATTTTAGACATGGGTCTAACCTCAGGTGATGAGTTTCCGCCGGTGGGATGCGGCTTTCGGAATAGATTTCGAAAGTCGCATCGATGACGGACCAGCGGACTTAGCCGGCAGTGGCCTTCCGGGCCGCTGCAAAAACATCGCGAGCGGACGTCGCGCCAGGGACGTGTTCCGTACCCACGACCCCGAGGTCCATCCCTCCGGCGTTGACGGCCTCATACATGGTTTCGGCCGGCCCGGACTTGCCCTTCGGAATGCCGAACTGCTCGAATGTATCCGGCCAATCAGCCCGCGGGACGGCAATGGCTTTCACGTCGCGCTTCATCACTTCACCTAATTGCGCCGCCACTTCATCAGCGCTCACCATTGAACCGAGTTCGATGATCCGATGCCCCAGCCACGCCGGTCCGCTCAGAAGCGATGCGATCTCGGCGCCGATGTCGTTGGTCGCGACCATGGTCGATTTCCGATCTGTCGGGTTGTAGAAGACGGGCAGTGTGCCGCCCTGGGCGACGTGAAAGCCGTAAAGAAAGTTTTCGAAAAACCCACCGGCCCGCGCATAGGCGATCGGCAGGTTCAGGTCGCGAAAACCCTGCTCCAGAAGCGACAGAGCCGTGATCAGGCCCATCCCGCCGGTTCGGTTAGCGCCCATCGACGAAAGCACGACGACCCGCGGCACCGGTACCTGGGTGAGCGCCTCGACGTAGTTCGCGATGACGCCCTTGGCTTCCCTGAAATCCGGCGAGGGTGCCCAGATGGGAGGCAACATGACAAACGCGCCATCGACGCCCCTGAGCGCTCGCTTGATGGAGGCCGCATCGTTCCAGTCGCCTTCAACCAGTTCGACGCCTTGGTCGGCCCAGCTTGCCGCCTTCGCGCGGTCGCGAACCAGCGCGCGTACTTTCTTGCCTTGCGTCAGCAAGTGAGTTGCCGTTGCGCCGCCAACCTTTCCGGTCATTCCCATAACTAAAAACATGTGCGTTCGCCTTCATGGGTGTGATGGCCCACGGTACCCCGTGCGTTATTATTCGAATACGAGGCATATTCGGAACGGGCCGTGTAGATGAACTTAACAATCGCTCGAAGCCATCTGGATGGGCTGGTCGTGTTTTTGACCGTGGCGGAATACCGAGGCTTTCGTGCTGCGGCACGGCACCTCGGCATCACGCCGTCTGCGGTCAGCCAGGCGATACGAACTCTGGAGGAACGGGTTGGCGCGCCGCTGTTCTCTCGTACGACACGCAGCGTCAGGCTGACCGAAGCGGGCGAACGCCTGCTTGCCCACGCGCGTCCGGCCGTGGACATGCTCACCGCGGGATTGGATGCCGCGAGTGGCTTGGGTGGCGAGATTACCGGCCGACTGCGCATCAATATGCCCAGGCCCATCTTGCCGCTGCTGGTGAATCGCTTGCTGCCGGACTTTCTCGACGCTCACCCAAATGTTGAACTCGAACTGGTGGGCGACGATCGCCCCATCGACATCGTCGAAGAAGGATTCGACGCGGGAATACGATTGGGAAACTTCGTCCAGATCGACATGGTCGCGATGTGGCTGACGCCACCGGAGCGCTTCGTTGTCGTTGGGGCTCCGGCGTTGTTTAGGAAGCATGGCCGACCGGCGTCTCCGTACGATCTGCAGAACTTTCGTTGCATCCTGCTTCGTCAATCCGTGCGGGCTCTCGATCACTGGCAATTTGTCGTCGATGGGAAGCGCATCACGGTGGGCATAGCGGGGCCTCTCGTGATCAACGACGTCGAGGCCTGCGTTCGCTCAGCGCTGAGAGGTGTTGGGCTCTTCCAATTGCCACACTCGCTCGTGATGTCGCATCTTGAACGTGGCGATCTGCAGACCGTGCTCGAACCTTATTGTGAAGAGGTTCCCGGTCTTTCCCTTTACTATCCAAGTCGAAGTCAGTCACTCCCGAAGCTCCGCGCGTTTGTCGATTTCGCCACCCAGCGAATGCGCAGAGCGTTCAAAGCGGACGATTACCTGCCGGATCCCATATCCGGTTACATCGCCTAGATCCTAGGGATACTGCCCCGAATCAGCTGCCGGGAGAGGAATCGGTTTACGTCAAGCTCGGGTGACTTCAAGCATTAAGCCCCGCCTATCAAACGTGATCTTGAAGAAGTCATGGTGGATGTCGCCATGGCGTCGTGGACCAAGGGGTGCTTGCAGAGTATTTGGGAACGATCTGGCAATGATCGTTGACCTGAAAGTAGGTCCCACTCAACCGCGGTGCGCCATAGCGATCAAAAACATTCAACAGTCGTCTTGATCACTGAAAACAACTTCAAGGTGAAAGGCCTTGATCCATCCGTCAAGCGGAAGTAAGCGGTCGAACAGCAAGAATGTCCGCCGCGAAGTGGAATCTGGAGGAGGCTGCAGGTTGCCTTGACCGACCCTGTCCGATAACAAGTCACTTCGTAATGACGTTGGCAACGCCACAACATCAGAACGCAATGACAGTCTTCAATCCAAGCACCAGGGCATTGCTGTTTTTAGTCGTTCCGCCTGGATGCACTACATACTGCAGATTCGGTCGCAGGTTGATGGACGGAAGCGGCGACCAGTTGTAGAACAGTTCCATGGCGTATTCGTAGCCATCCTGCACCGGCACGGCGGCATGCGGATTGAGCTGGTTATAGAGACGCTGGTAGGCAGCCAGATACGTGCTGCCGTGGGTGGCGCCCAGCGCCACACCGAGCATGTCGTTCGCGCGGTTAAACGGTGCCTTGTATTCCGCGCCCACGGCAAATTGCCGATCGGTGGGCGAGGTGCGGGCATCCGTCATGGTGGCGTTGAGGAACACGTTTACGCCGCCGCCGTTCGCATCGCCGCTGATCTGCTGCTGCAGGCCAAGATAGCCGCCATAGCGCGAGCGATCCTGCAGCGGGGGCTCGCCGGTGGCTGCGATCGGCTGCCGGCTCGCGTCGTAATAAAGATCGGAACCGCCGGCGTTGTTGTACCAGCTGCCGAGCTTGTAGCTGCCCGGCAATCCGTTGACAGTCGGCGTCCAGCCGAATTCAAGCGGGACCAGCACGCCGGTGGTGCCGCCCGGAAAATTGAGTTTCCAGCCGTTGGCTTCGGCCCACTCGTCATCGATGTATTTGGGATTGAGCTGGTACGCGCCGAGTTTTACGTAAGTCTGCCCGGTCGTGTTCCACTGCAGCCAGGTCGCCCACTGGCTGGTCGGCCAGTTGATCCAGTAATCGCCGGCGATATTGCCGGGCGGCGAACCGCAGAAAGTAAGGTTCTGGAAATCGCAGGAGAAACTGTCGAAATCCGAACCCACCGGCAAGCGGCCGATGCTCCACGCCAGCTTGCCGTCGAAGAATTTCTGGGTGAGGGCGAACAGGGTCAGGTGCCAGGTCTGCCCGCGTCCGTACACTTCCTGCACTTGCTGGTATACGCCGAGGTCGGCATCCGCAGTGAGATTGCGGCCGTTGCGGTCGGTAACGGCAATCTGCACGGCGCTGCCTTTCCATCCCCAGATTTTGTCGAGGTCGAAGGTGGCGCCGGCGCTCCATTGGTCGGTGTAGCGGGTGAGCTGGCGCGTGCCGCCATCCATGTTGTGTGCAATCTCGCTGGTGTAGCCGAAATCGAACCGGATGCCCCGCTCGGCCAGTTGCGTGCGCTCGCCCTGCCAGTCGCCAAACAGGTAGGGACTATCGGCCGCATGGGCCGGGCAGCTGGCCGCGATGGCCAGCGAGAGGGCGTAACCGAAGGTTCGGCGGCGGCTTCCTTGCGGCTTCTTTTCCAAGTCGAAACTCCATGTCGGTCATCCGTATCGGCGGTACCGATACGGGCGAAGCATTGCTCATGCCCGCGAGCCAGAGGCGAATACGTCATGAACCTTCCGCCATGCCGCCAGCGCGCGTCGTTGCAGGTGCTTGCCTCGGGTGCCTGGCGCATGCCGGGACTAGGGGCTGACGCCTTGCGAGAGTATCGCGACAGCGTGCCGGGCGATGTCCGCCGGGCTCAATTTGCGTTGTAAGGCATCGGCGCGCGTGTTCCATGCCTTGGACGCCACCAGCGGTACGATCGTCAAGCCGAAGATCGTGATGAACAGCAGGTACGGTTCGAATTGGGGATTGAGCTTGCCTTCCTTTTGCCAATGCCTGATGCAGTCGATGGCCGACTTCATGTGCAGGTTGCCATGGCGCTTGACGATGCGCTCGCGCAACGTGCCGCTGTCGCTGATGATCTCGCGCATCCAGAAGGCGGGAAACCACGGACATTCGGTGGCGGTCTGCATCAGGCGTTCCACCAGCTGCGTAATGACCGTCACCGGATCGCCGGCATGCATGTCGAATACTTTGCCGATGGCTTCGCGTCGCGGCTGGATGCGTTCGTCGATCAGCACGTCGAGCAATTGGTCGCGCGTCTTGAAATAGTAGTGGAGCATGGCCGGCGTGACCCCCGCGGCGCGCGCGATCGCCGAAAGCGGTGTCTCCATGACGCCCTGCCGGGCGAACAGGGTCAAGGCGGTATCCAGCAGCCGGTTGCGTTGCTCCAGTCCGTTGGACGCGCCGGTCGGGCGCCCTGGGCGGCGTGCTTTTTTGGGCCGGGGCGTGGGTTTGCCTGAGGAAGGTTGGTCGGCGTGGTGCGCCATGTGTGTCGGGCCCGTTGACTGAACTGCGCGGTGCCGGCTATATTAATCAACTCATTAATTAATTTCAACGGACCGGCAGCGTGAGCGTCGATACTTCCATGCATACCCAAAGCGCTGGCGCAGCCGAACCAGCTCGCGCGCCGGCGGATAGCCGCGAGCATCCTCCAGTGCGCCTGCTCTTTTCCGCCTTGCTATTGGTCATGTTGCTGGCAGCCCTGGACCAGACCATCGTGTCCACCGCGCTGCCCACCATCGTGGGCGAACTGGGTGGATTGGAAAATCTCTCCTGGGTGGTAACGGCTTATTTGCTTACCTCGACCATCGTGCTGCCGCTCTATGGCAAGTTCGGCGATCTGTATGGCAGGAAGATCGTGCTGCAGGCGGCGATCGTGCTGTTCCTGGTTGGCTCGGCGCTGTGCGGGCTGGCGCAGAACATGACGCAATTGATCCTGATGCGGGCCTTGCAGGGCCTGGGTGGTGGCGGCCTGATGGTGGTCACGATGGCGGTGATCGGCGACGTGATCGCGCCGGCGGAACGTGGCCGCTTCCAGGGCATGTTCGGCGCCATCTTCGGGCTGGCGACGGTGATCGGCCCGCTGATCGGCGGTTTCCTGGTCGAGCATTTGTCGTGGCGCTGGATTTTCTACATCAACCTGCCACTGGGCATCCTGGCGTTGTCGGTGATCAGCGCCGTGTTCAAGCCGCATACCGCGCAGGTAAAACACCAGATCGACTACATGGGCGCCGGGTTCCTGGCCGTCGCGCTGACCTGCATCGTGCTGTTCACCACGCAGGGCGGCGTGACCTTGCCGTGGTCATCGTCGCAATTGTGGTTCACGCTGGCGTTCGGGCTGGTGGCGCTGGTCGGTTTCCTCTATGAGGAGCGGCATGCGCCCGAGCCGATCATTCCGCTTGAGTTGTTCAAGCAGCGCACCTTCCTGGTGTGCTGCCTGGTTGGTTTCATCGTCGGCACATCGCTGTTCGGCTCGATGACGTTCCTGCCGCTGTACCTGCAAGTAGTCAAGAATTCCACGCCTTCGGAAGCCGGCATGCAGCTTTTGCCGATGATGTGCGGGATCACGATCAGCTCGATCACCAGTGGCCGCATCATCAGCCGCATCGGGCGCTACCGCATCTTTCCCATCCTCGGCACCTTCCTGGCGTTCATTGCGATGGGCTTGCTGGGCACGCTCGACAACACGACGCCGCTGGCATACCTGTATCTGTATATCGGCCTGCTTGGCCTGGGGTTGGGCATGGTGATGCAGGTGCTGATCCTGGCCGTGCAGAACAGCGTGCATTTCAAGCATATCGGCGTGGCGACTTCCGGCGCCACGTTGTTCCGTTCCATTGGCGGCTCGATCGGCGTGGCGGCATTCGGCGCCATGTTCACGAATGGATTGCACGCGCGTCTCGCTGCCACGATTCCGCCTGGCACGATCCTGCCGCATTCGCTGGGGCCGCATAGCGTGCACCAACTGCCCGACGCCGTGCGCACCGTTTACCTGCAGGCATTCGGAGACGCCTTGCATTGGGTATATGTCGTTGCTGCCTGCGTGATCGTGCTGGCGTTTTTGTTGACCTGGCTGCTGCAGGACGTACCGCTGCGCAAGCGGCACTGAGGCATGGCATGGGAGCATCGGCGATTACGCCGACACCGGTCCGATGCGGCCGGTGTTACCACTCGCTGCGCTGGGGCAGCAGTCCCTTCAGCTCCACGTCGGTCAGGTTGCGCCACTGGCCGGGCTTCAAATGGCCGAGCTTCACATTGATGATGCGCACGCGGCGCAGCTGCGTCACACGGTAGCCGAAGGCCGCCGCCATCAGGCGGATCTGCCGGTTGAGGCCCTGCGTCAGCACGATGGCGAAACCGAACTTGGCGATCTTGCGCGTGCGGCACGGCTTGGTCATCTGCCCATGGATACGCACGCCCCGCGCCATGCCGATAAGGAACTCATCGGTAACCGGCTTGTTCACGGCCACCAGATATTCCTTTTCGTGGTGATTCTCCGCCCGCAGGATCTCGTTGACGATGTCGCCATTGCTGGTCAGCAGGATCAGTCCTTCGGAGTCCTTGTCCAGGCGCCCGATCGGAAAGATGCGCTCCTGGTGATCGACGAATTCGATGATATTGCCGCTCACGCTCGGGTCGGTGGTGCAGGTGATGCCGACCGGCTTGTTCAACGCGATGTATACGCCGCGCTTGGCGGCCGGCGTGCTGGCCAGGATGCGCGGCTTGACGATTTCGCCGTCCACACGCACCTCGTCACCCTCCAGCGCCTTGGCGCCGGTGGTGACGGGTTCCCCGTTGATGGTGACGCGGCCGGCCAGCAGCAGTTCATCCGCCTCGCGACGGGAGCACAACCCAGCCTCGCTGATGTATTTATTGACGCGCATACGATCCGCCCGATATTGCCAGTCAATCCAGCCGAACGCGGAACGACGCTGCGGCCATCACGAACGCAGGCCGACGCCGCGGTGGAGCAGGCTGAGCGCCAGCCACGACAGTCCGACCACGAAGACGAGCATGACGCCGAACGCTACGCCGATCTGCACGTCGCTGATGCCAAGCACGCCGAAGCGAAATGCGTTGACCATATAAAGAATCGGATTGACGCGGGAGATGGCCTGCCACGGTTCGCTCAGCATGTTCACCGAATAGAACACGCCGCCAAGGTAGGTCAAAGGGGTGAGCACGAAGGTCGGCACCAGCGCGATATCGTCGAACTTTTTCGCGTACACCGCATTGACGAAGCCAGCCAGCGAAAAGATGGTGGCGCCGAACAGCACCGACAGGACGGTGATCAGCGGATGGGCAAGGTGCAGCTTGGTGAAAAACATCGCGATCAGCAGCACCAGCACGCCGACCACCAGGCCGCGCGCCACCGCGCCGGTCACGTAGCCGAGCAGGATCACCCAGTTCGACATCGGCGACACCAGCATTTCCTCCACCGAGCGCTGGAACTTCGCGCCGAAGAACGAACTGGAGATATTGCCGTAGCTGTTGGTGATGATGCTCATCATCACCAGGCCGGGCACGATGTATTGCATATAGCTGAATCCGCCCTGGATCGTGCCGATGCGGCTGCCGATCAACTTGCCGAAGATCACGAAGTACAGCGTCATGGTGATCGCGGGCGGGATCAGCGTCTGCGTCCAGATGCGCATGATGCGTACGATTTCGCGGCGCACGATGGTGTGCAGGGCGACGAGGTTGCCGGACATATGGCTCATGCCACCTTCTCCTTGGGTTCCTGGCGTCCGTTCTCCACCAGGCGTACGAACAGTTCTTCCAGGCGATTGGTCTTGTTGCGCATCGAGGTCACGCTGATGCCATATGCGCTGAAGGTTTCGAATAGCGTGTTCAAGGCTTGCGTGCGCGGCATTTCGGCTTCCAGTGTGTGTTCGTCGACGCGGCGGAAGGTGATGCCGGGCAGCGTGGGCAGCAGGTTGGGCAGGTTGGTCACGTCGAACACGAAGGTTTCCACATCCAGCTTCGACAGCAGCAGTTTCATGGTGGTGTTCTCCACGATGGTGCCGTGGTCGATGATCGCGATGTTGCGGCACAGCTGCTCGGCTTCCTCCAGATAGTGCGTGGTGAGGATCACCGTGGTACCGGCCGCGTTGATGCCGCTGATGAACTGCCACATCGAACGGCGTATCTCGATATCCACGCCTGCGGTCGGTTCGTCCAGGATCAGCAGGCGCGGTTCGTTCATCATCGCGCGGGCGATCATCAGGCGGCGCTTCATGCCGCCGGAAAGCATGCGCGCCTGGTCCTTGGCCTTGTCCCACAAGCGCAATTCCTTGAGATATTTCTCCGCGCGCTCGGCGGCGATCTTGCGCGGGATGCCGTAGAAGCCGGCTTCGTTGACGCAGATATCGAACGGGCGCTCGAACTGGTTGAAGTTCAGTTCCTGCGGCACCAGGCCGATCAGCTTCATGGCTTCGTTGCGCTGCTTGTTCACCGACACGCCGAAAATCCGCGCATCGCCTTCGGTGGAATTGACCAGCGACGAAAGAATGCCGATCAGCGTGGATTTGCCGGCGCCGTTCGGACCCAGCAGGGCGAAGAAATCGCCAGGCTGCACCGTCAGGCTGATGCCTTTGAGAGCTTGGACACCGTTGCCATAGGTCTTGCGCAGGTTATCGACGACTAGCGCGGGAGTAGGGGACATGGGCTGCACCGTGGGGTTTAGCCCTTTATTATAGCGGGCCTTGCCCCGACGACCGGTTCGGCCGGGCGCACTCACTGTTTCTTCCGGAATCCGCATGGCCGACCATTTCACCCTCCGTCTTGCAGACAGCCGCATGCTTGCGCCGAGCGTGCGCCACCTGGCCTTCGAGCGGGCCGACGGGCAACCGCTGGCCTTTATCCCGGGTCAGTTCCTGCAGATCCACTTTCACTACGACGACGGCACCGCCACCAAGCGCAGCTATTCGGTGGGCACGGTGGGCGATGGCAGCGCGCCGGTGCAGCGCATCGAGATCGCGGTGAGCTATGTCGATGGCGGTGCGGCCACCCGGCTGCTCAGTGGCCTGGAGGTTGGTGGCACCATCGAGGCCAGTGGCCCTTACGGCCGCTTTTGCCTGCAGGAGACCGACACCCACCCGCGCTACCTGCTACTGGCGACCGGCACGGGCGTCACGCCTTATCGCGCCATGCTGCCGCAGTTCGCAAAACTGTTGGAGAAGGGCGATCGCGAAGTCGTGCTGCTGTATGGCGCGCGCAGCGAAATCGAACTGCTGTACGGCGAGGAGTTCGAAGTGTTCGCGCAAACCCATCCCGGTTTCACCTTCCACGGTTGCCTGAGCCGCCAGCCGCGCGCGGTGCCGCGTCCCGGCGATCGTTCCGGTCACGTGCAAAGCGTATTGGCGGAGCTTGGACCTTCCGCCGGCCGGGACATCGCCTATCTGTGCGGCAATCCCAACATGGTGGACGCCGCCTTCAATGCGCTGAAGGAATTCGGCCTGCCGGTGCCGCAAATCCGGCGCGAGAAATACATCTCCTCACGTTGATCCTGGCGTCGCGCTAAAGCACGCCAAATTTTCGCCGATAGCTTTTTCGCGTAGGCACGACGCAGCGCCTCAGATCAGGCGCTGCTGCTTGCTGGACCATCGTGCGGTTTTTGCCGATGGCGCTTGGCGTCAACGGCTGGTGTGCAACGCCGATAGATCAGCAGGTTGTGTCCTTCGGCCACTGTTCAGTCGAGGTCATTGGTTTAACTGGCTGTAAAATAAAAGAAATAAAAATCGAGTCAGTCAATTTTTTAGCGACACGCAGATTTTTTGACGCCCCACTCACCCCGGTTATGTGATCTGGTTCGCAAATTCGCACGAGGCTTCGGCAAACGCTCTCAAGACCAGGGCGCCACAGCCGATGTGGCCTTCAAGCACCCGCGATCTGGTGGGCGCTGGTGGAGGGCAGTATGCGTGGTCCGCGGTGGTTGGTATTAGCTGGTTGCGTTGCCGTGATGGTGTTCGGCTCATCGTCCGCGAGGGCGGGTGGTGGCGGAACCATCGAGGGCGGGACCATTACGTTAGTCGGTGCGATTGTCGAGCCGACTTGCAGCATCGCGACCCAATCCGCTGCGCTGAGCGCGGCCATCGGCAAGGTAGCGGGTGGAGCGGCCACCGAGGAAGCTTGCTCCGGCCCAAGCGGCGCAGTGGCGAAGGATTCACCCGTCTACGTAGTCAGTGCGGTGTCGCTGACGGATGCGGAAGCCGACCCGGTACTCAAGTATTTCAACAACTACGTCATGGCGGGCCAGCCGCAGGCGCAACATCCCAAGCTGGTTACGCAGACCTACGAGTAAGCGGTGTACGCTTCGCGTGATCGGCTTTCGCTGGCTACACGGTTACATGTCCAGCCTTGAACGTTATCGGCCTGGTGCGCTTTTACTTTAATCCGTCACATGGCCATGCCGTTGCAAAGCTGCGGTCGACATGGCATCGCGTCGCTTACTGATAGGACATCGTGAAAGTAACCGTACCGGTTACCAGGCCCGCGCTGATGGGCGTCTTCGTGACGTAGTACTGCGCGTAGTAAGGAATGGTCAAGCTGCCGTTGGGCGTGGCGCCGAGCGATTGCGCTGTGTTGAACGTAATGGGCGCAAGGCTGCTGTTGAGGATCTGCACGCCGACGTTCTTCGCGTAACCGGTGCCGGTCGTCGGTGCGATCACACCCGTTGCCGTAGCGGGATTGGCCGTCGTCATGGTGATCGACGCGGTGGCGCCCGGCTCGCACGTCAGGGAAATATTGAATGCCGTGGTGCCGGCGGTGGCACCGGTTCCGGTGAGCGCGTCGGAGGAAACCGTAGGCAGCGTGACGGTTTTGTTCTGCGAATCGGTGCTGACCGAACAGGCCTGCAACCCCACCGCGGTACCGCCAGACAGCACGACGCCGGCATCCAGGTTCATGCTGGTCGAGTCCTCGCTGCCGCCTGGTATGTACCACCAGAAGGGAATCAGCGTGTTGGCGTTGATCGAACCGATCGACGCTGCACTGATGGGACCGGTCACGATGAGCTGCGCGGTGAACGCTTCGCTCACCGTTCCGGTAAAATTGCCGGTGCTTTCGTTGCTGGGTGCCACCACCGATCCCACCGGGAAGCCTGCCGTGCTGGTCGGGCCATCGTCGACATTGCCGCTCTGGCTGGTGGCTGGGGTCGGCGAGCCGGTGATCAATACACCGATGCCGGACAAGTTGGTGGCAAAAGTTATGCCCGGTCCGGCAGGCACATTGGTGCTCGCCAACGTCGCCAGATTCTGGCCGGCCTGGATCGTTGCCGTGTGGTCGGCGGTAGCCGAACTGGCGGGAAGGCCGCTACAGGTGAAGACGATGGTGCCGGAGGTGGGTGAACCCAGCAGGGTGCCGACCGTCGCCTGCGGCTCGACCGTGGTGCTCGACAGCGCGAGCGTCAAGTTGGAAGCGGTGCAATTTGGCGCCTGGGGTCGATGGGCAGCGAACGCGAGCGGCGTCCAGCCGGCGGCGGCGGCAACCAGCAGCAGCGCGCTCAGCCATCGGGCGCGACGGGACGGGATAGGAAATCGAAGATTCATTTGCCACTCCTGCTCGTCAACGCAACATCATTGGTGCGCTCGCATGTTGCATCCATCTCTTCATAGGTCTTGGCATGCGCGCCCTTGGTGTTCGGCGCCAGATGGTAGGCGAACGAGCACGATTGCGCTGCGCCGGCGTCATCCTGCCAGCGCGCGGTCAAGCGCCCTTCCTGGTTCACCCCGCGCAGCAGGATTTGCCCGGCCTGGCCCACCACGCCTAGCGAGACGCCCTTTTCGTCGAATACCTCCGCGCCGAACGGTAGTGCTTCGCCGTCGTGCAGATGGGCGCGCACGATTAGTGTGCGGCCGCGCGAGGTCTTGAATTTCAGCATGACGATGGCGCCCTCATACGGGGCTACCTGTGCGCTGGTGGCATCGAGCTGCACGTCCAGCGGCAGCCCCTTCGGATCGATCTGGATCGTATTGAGGCTGTAAGGCATCAGGTCCGGCACGACCGCGTAACCCGAACTGCTGATCCGCGCTCCGGAGGAGTTGTTCAAGCGCGCGCCGCCTGCGCCGGGCACATAGACAATGCCTACGGTGTCGCCGAGCGGCTGGCCGAACGTAACGCCGCCCGGGTGGGCCACGATGGACCCATTGATACCGACGGACGCCTGCGAGTAGCCGCTGCCTTTGCCGTAGCTGGCGTCGAACAGGGCGTAGGGGCTGCGGTAGCCGCCGTTCACCGAACCGGTGGCGCTGCTATCCGTGCCACTGTTGTAGGAGGCCGCGGCGCCATAGTTGAACTGGTTATCGCTACCGAAGGTGCCGTTCACGAGACCCTGGTCCTGCGAACCGGTGGCCTGGTCATGCGTGACGTTCAACGTGAAGGTCGGCGCATGCGCGCTGTGGCCCAGCGGCAAGCTGAAACTGACCATGTATTGGTTGTCGTAGCGGCCCAGCGGATCCACCGAACGTATCGCGGAGATCGAATAAGTCAGGCGGTGGAACGAATTGTTGTAGCCGACCTGGAACTGCGTATTGGTGCCCTTTTCGTTCCAGTAATCGCTGATCGAGGTGTTCGCAAACAGCGAGCCGCCACTTTGGCCCAGGCGCTGGTTAAGCGTGAGCGTAAAGCTGTTGCGCTGCAGTTCGAGCCCGCTGGAGCCGATGACCGGCACGCCGTTGAACGGATTTCCGGCCAGCGCCGCCTGTTCGGCTGGGGTGAGTACGGTCTGTTCCGAAACGCCGTCGATGGTCTGCGGTTGTACGGTCGGCGGTACATAGTTGAAGGCATTGATGCCGTGCTCGGCGTAATTGCGTGCCTGGGCCGCATCCTCGAGCGTGAGGAAGCCGCCGGTCGAATAACGGTATGCCGCGACCGAAAAGGTCGTCTGCGTTGCGGGTATGAGCTTGCTGTAAGTGATGCGCATGCTCTGTCCCGACTGCGTGCTGTAGCCCGGAATGTGCGTATTGGCTTGGGTCAGGTCTACGGCGAGCGCACCCAGGCGGGTATCGACGGCGGCGCCGACCAAGGCCGCCGCATAACCGTTGGAGCCGACAAGGCCCGCGTAGCCGGTCAGGAAATTGTTGAAACCGCGCTGCACGGTGGCTTGCAATACGACAGGCTTGTTGGAAATGGCGGCGTTGATCAACTCGCCCGCGGCGATGTCGAAACGGGTAATGCCGGGCCGCAGCAACTGAGCTACCGAGGCATACGGAACCGAGAACGTCGATACCTGGCCGTTGGCCTCGGTGACGGTCACGTCCAGGGAGCCGCCGTAGCCGGTCGGATACAGATCGTTGATGACGAACGGACCGGGCGACACGGTCGTCTGGTAGATCAGTACGCCATTCTGGCGGATGGCGACCTTGGCGTTGGTCTGCGCCACGCCATGAATCACCGGTGCATAGCCTTGCAACGACTGCGGCAGCATCCGGTCATCGGTACCCAATTGCACGCCGCGGATCTGGTAGCTGTCGAATACCGCGCCATCGGTGTAGCTGTCGCCGAGCGTCAAGCGGGAGCGCAGACCAGGCAGATCGCGCTGCACGTAAGCTTCGATGTTTTGCCATTGGCGCCGGGCCTGGGCGTCGCCGCTCGCCGATGTCCAGGTTACGGTGGCATCTTCACGCAACAGCCAGGGGCCGAGATTGACGCCCATGTCCAGGCCCAGGTACGTCGTGGTCTCGCTCTGGCCTTGGTTGCTGCTGTGATAACTGTTGAAGTTGTAGTTCAGCAGTCCTGCGTTGATACCGTGATCCCAGAATTGCGGATCGACGTAGCCGCGCGCGACTTCACCGAGGTACGCCTGCGGCACACTGGTATCCAGGCGAAGATTGGCCATGTCGAATGACATGGTCGCGCCCGGGATCAGGCTTGCGATGCTTACGCAGGCGGCAGGATCTTTCAGTTGCGCGGCCACCTGGTCGGATATTTTGGCCGGATGCAGCTGCAAGATGCCCAGCAGCTTGCTATCGACGCATGGCGTGGCATTGGCTTGCGCCGAGGCCGCGGCAAAGCGCACATCGGTGCGTCCCGCCCAGGAATTATTGAGGTAAATGTCGGTGCTGTAGGTGCCGGCCAGGACCGGATTGCCATGTTCGAACCGCGACAGGTCGGTGGTGTTCTGCCCGGCGCCCGCGAGCAGGCTGCGGTCGAAATCCGCAGCGCCGCCACTGGCATAAGCAGGATCGGCCGACCCGGCGGCCGCATCGGTGGCGGCGGGAAACGCGCAGGCCACGCCACTCCATCCGCCCAACACGGCGGCAATGCCGGCGCAAAGCACGAGCGGGCGGCACGCCACAGGCCAGCGCGGGCGTGGTGCCAGCCGGGATGTGGCGTGCCTCGCTTTCACGGCGCGACGGTGCCCTTCAACGCCACGCTCGCGCCGTAATCATTGATGCTCTGGAAGTTGACCAGGCTGCCAACGGCTGGCGCCTGTTTCAATTGGCGCACCGCTACGCGCAGATCGGACATGGGCGCCACCATGCCGGGATCGACCTTGTACGAGGTGCCGTCGGCAACCAGCGAGAATTCGCTGATTGTGACGTAGTAAGGCGTGGGGTTGTGCACGATCAACGCTCCCGAGCCGGGCAGCGTCGCCGTCTTGAAGGTCAGTTCGCCGGGTGCCTTGATCGGATCACCGGCCAGCCCGTCGGGGCGATAGAAAAGTTTCAGCCGCGAGCGGATCGCCAGCTGGATGTAGTTTTTGCCCTGCAATTGCGGACCGCTCGGCTTCGGCGGAATTTCCAGCACGTTGAGCCAGAACAGCGATTCGCGATCCGTCGGCAGCGGGGTTTCGCTATGGGTAAAAAGAATGCGCAGACTCTGATCGCGGTTGGGTTCCATGCGGAACAGCGGCGGCGTGATCAGGAAAGGCGTGTTGACCTTGTCGGGTGTCGAATCGGGCTGGCCGGCGTCGACCCATGCCTCGACCAGGGCAGGCGTCGTGTTCTGGTTGGTCAGGCGTACCGTGACCTCCCCGTCCTTGGCCGGGAAAATGACCCGTGTTCCTGCAATGATGACGTTGGCATTGGCGCCAGGGGCGCAAAACCCCCAAATCAACAGCGCCGCGCCAAAGGTACGGACCAGCTTTTTCATGATCGGGATCCCATGGCACCGCGGTGATGCCGGTAAGACACTCTGCGGCCGGCCAGGCCGGCCGCAGAGAGAAGTGGCTTACGGACAGCGGCTTACGGATAGGTAACGGAGTAGTACACGGAGGTGCTCACGGCACCGGCTGCCGCCTTGGTGGACGACGCCGGAACGATGTACTGGGCGAAGTAGTTCAGCGTCGCCGACGTGCTGGTGGTGGTGACTGCAGCGGTGGTGGAATTCTGCGAACCGCTGGCCGAGCCCAGGTTGATCGGCGTATTGCCGCTGTTGAGCAACTGGACTTCCACGCCGGTAGCCGAACCGGTGTTCTTCAGGTTGCCATCGGCCTGCACGTTCGCGCCCGGCTCGAAATAGGCGCTGACGTTACCGGCGGTGCTGATGGTGCAACCGGTGAGGGAGATCGAGAACGGCGTGTCGCCGGCGACGGCGCCGGTGGCGTTCAGCGCACTGACCGCAACGGTCGGGAGCGTGACGGCGAACGAGGAGGTGCCGCTGTTAATCGTGCAGGTGGACGAGGTGATCTTGCCGTTGATGGTGATCTGGCCGTCGGTGGCACGAGCTGCCTGCGGAGCCAGGGCCACCACGCCAACGGCGGTCAGCAGCGCAGCGGTGAGTAGGGTCTTTTTCATTGCATTTTCCTTAGGTTACGTGTGTAGGTAAGGGTGCAGCGTTCGGTAAATCGCTTGCAGTGGGCCGGGCGTTTCCCCACCCCCTTACGGGCAGGCCCACGCCTTGCACGGACAACTCAGCAACAATCACGCCAAAAGGTGATATGCATCACATTTTCACCGGAAACCGATCGATTTCCTACACACTTCTTACACATTTTTCAGTTGACGCCTACTTTCCGCCAGAAAAAAGTGTGATCTGGTACCGAAATTTCACGAAAACACCGTCCAAAAGTGACGCGATAGGTCGGTCGCCAGCTCCCGAATAGGGCTTTCCTCCCACTTTTTGTCAAGCGTGCTTGACACTTCGCCTTTGCGCGCCTAGGCTTTCTGTCAAGCAAACTTGACATGGTCGGGAGGGGATTATGTGCGGTGTCGTGATACGAAAAGGAGCGGGTGCCTTCCGGGCAGTCCGTGGTGCTTTGGCGTTGCTGGCCATTGCGACGACAAGACCTGAGGGACGCCATGTCACGTCTGTCTGAGAAGCAATACACGCCCCGCGTGCTGGTGGCGATGATGTTCTATACCGGCTTGATGCTGCTGGCGTGGCCGCTGGTGCGAACGATGGCGAGCGTTCCCTTGAAGGTTTGCCTGGCGCTCGCCCCGGTCGTGCCGATGCTGTACGTGATCAGTCTGATGGCCCGTCGCATCCGCGATAGCGACGAACTCGAACAGCGGTTGCACCTCGTGGGACTTGGCGTCGCAACTGCCGTGCTGGGCGCGCTCAGTTTGATCGGCGGCTTCCTCAGCGCGGCTGGCATTCTCAAGCTCGATGGCGCGGTGTTGATCTGGGTGTTTCCGGTCACCGTCATTTGCTATGGCATGACCCGCTGGCGGCTGGCGCGCGGCTACGGGGTGAATGCCGCTTGCGACGATGATGCAGCCGTTCCTCGTTACGTCTGGCTCCTGCTTGGCGGATGTATCGGGCTTGCCACGGCGTGGTTCTCGCGCCATTCGCTCGACGATGTGCGCGTGGGCTTTCTGTGTGGAACGGGCGCTGGGCTTCTTGGCGCGGGTTTAGCCGGCGGCATTGCGCGCTGGCAGCGGCGCAGGCAGTCCCATGGCTGAATGCGCAGCGCATGCCGGTGATCTGCACAGGCCAATCGCATCATGAACAACCTCGTGCGCGATTTGCGCAGCGAGCGAGGCTGGTCGCAAGCCGACCTCGCACAAAAACTGGATGTATCGCGTCAGACCGTCAACGCCATCGAGACCGGGAAATACGATCCGAGCCTGCCGCTGGCCTTCAAGATCGCACGCCTGTTCGGCATGCCGATCGAAACGATCTTCGTACCCGCAGAGGAGTGAGGGCTACATGGGCTTACGGCCAAGAACCGCTTTACGTATCGTCATCGCCGTCTTCGCGATCGGCCTGCTGGCGTACCAGCATTGGCATCGTGCCGAACAGCCGGCGACGGCGGCGCCGGATGTGTCATCCATCGCCGCTCCCGCCGAAACCAGGGACGTACCGCAAACGGTACACACCTGGCGGCGCGGTGCGCTGACTTTCAGATCGTGCGAACTCGGCCGTCCCGGCAGCGGCGCCACGGTCCAGGCATGGTGCACGGTGTTCGAGGTGCCGGAAAACCGCGATGATCCGCACAGCCGTCGCATCGGCCTGAAACTGGCGATAGCGCGCAGCGATGCACAGGTGCCCGAGCCGGACATGGCGGTGTTGCTCGCCGGCGGCCCTGGCGAAGCCGCCACGGAGTCATGGGTCGTGGAAGCGCCGGCGTTCGCCGACGTGCGCAAGCATCACGATGTACTGCTGCTGGATCAGCGCGGTACCGGCGGCTCCAATCCGCTGAGCTGCAAAGGCGCCGAAAGCGCCGCCGATGAAACATCGGTCACGCTCGACATGGACAAAGTACGCAAGGAAGTCGCTGCGTGTCTTGCCGAAGTCAGCCAGAAAGCCGATCCGCGCTTCTACACCACCACCATTGCCGCGCAGGATCTGGAAGAAGTGCGCAAGGCATTGGGTTCGCCTTTGTTCGACTTGGTCGGCGTGTCGTATGGCACGCGCATGGCCCAGCAATACCTCAGGCATTATCCTGGCGCCGTGCGCAGCGTGGTGCTCGATTCGGTCGTGCCCAACCAGGCGGTACTGGGCGAGGATTTCGCAGCCAACCTGGATAGCGCGCTGAAAAAGAATTTCGCGCAATGCCTGGCGGTGGCCGCCTGCAAGCAGCGCTTCGGCGATTCGATGCAGACGCTGTACCAGCTGCGCGACGCCCTGCGCGCCAATCCGCACGCCGTCAGCTTCCGCGATCCGCAGACGTATGAATCGGTAGTGCGTCCGCTCAGCGAATTCTCGCTCGCCAGCGTGGTACGCATGTTTGCGTACCAGCCGGAAACCGCCGCGTTACTGCCGCTGTCGATCAACGCGGCGGCGCACGGTGACGTCGGCCCATTGCTGGGACAGGCCAAGCTGCTCAACGGCGATCTCAGCGGCGACATGAACAACGGCATGTCGATGAGCGTGATCTGCAGCGAAGACGCCGACCTGCTGCAACCGCGGCCGCAAGACCAGAACACCATTCTTGGCAATCACCTGATCGATGCGATCAAGGCGCAGTGCCAGGTATGGCCGCACGGCACGCGCCCGGCGGATTTCCACGCGCCGCTTAAAAGCGATAAGCCGATCCTGTTGTTGTCCGGCGAATTCGACCCGGTCACGCCACCCAGCTACGGCGAACAGATTTTGCCCGGCCTGAGCCATGGCCGGCAGCTGGTGTTCAAGGGCCAGGGGCACTCGCTGCTCGGCCGCGGCTGCATGCCGCAGCTGCTGGGCAAGTTCATCGACAAGCCCGACCCCGGACAGCTGGATGCAAGCTGCCTGGACAAGCTGGGCGACACGCCCGTATTCATCGATTTCAACGGAGCTTCGCCATGATCGAAGTAAAGGACCTGCACAAACAGTTTGGCGCGGTAAAAGCCGTCGACGGCGTGAGTTTCAAGGCACGCGACGGCGAGATCACCGGCCTGCTCGGGCCCAATGGCGCCGGCAAGACCACCACGCTGCGCATGCTGTACACGCTGATGCAACCCGATAGCGGGCAGGTGCTGGTCGACGGCATCGACGTGGCGCGCGATGCGCAGTCGGTGAGGCGCCGGCTGGGCGTATTGCCGGATGCGCGCGGCCTGTATAAGCGGCTCACCGCGCGCGAAAACATCGATTACTTCGCGCGGCTGCAAGGCATGGACAGCGCTTTGATCCGCAGCCGCCGCGAACAGCTGATCGCCGCGCTGGACATGGCCGATATCGCCGATCGCCGCACCGAAGGGTTCTCGCAAGGCCAGCGCGTCAAGACCGCCATTGCGCGCGCGCTGGTGCACGATCCCCGCAACGTGATCCTGGACGAGCCCACCAACGGCCTGGACGTCATGGCCACGCGCGGCCTGCGCCAGTTCATGCGCAGGCTGAAAGAGGAAGGGCGCTGCGTGTTGTTCTCCAGCCACATCATGCAAGAGGTCGCCGCGCTGTGCGATCGCATCGTGGTGATCGCGCACGGCCGCGTGGTGGCCGACGAAACCCCCGACGCGCTGCGCGCGCAAACCGGCGAGGCCAACCTGGAAGATGCCTTCGTGAAGATCATCGGCAGCGAAGAAGGACTGGCGGCATGAAAACCACGCTGACCGTATTCCTGAAGGAAGTGAAGGAAAACCTGCGCGACAAGCGCACCGTCACCAGCGCGCTGCTGTATGGGCCGCTGATCGGGCCGATCATCTTCGTGCTGATCATGAACTCGGTGATCACGCGCGAATTGGACAAAGCAGACCAGCCGATCAAGGTGCCGGTGATCGGCGCGCAATATGCGCCCAACCTGGTCGACGCACTCAAGCAACAGGGCCTGCTGCCGCAACCGGGGATCGCCAATCCGGAAGCGGCGGTACGCGAGCAGGACGCCGACGTGGTCGTGCGCATCCCGAAGGACTTCGGCCAATCCTGGCGCAAGGGCGAAGTGTCGCAGGTAGAACTCATCTACGACTCCTCGCAACGCGATACCGGCAGCTCGATCGATCGCGTGCGGCGCATGCTGGAAAGCTACAGCCGCCACCAAGGGGCGATGCGGCTGGTGGCGCGCGGTTTGTCGCCCTCCATGATGGCGCCCGTGGCCGTGGACGATCGCGACCAGTCCACACCGCAGTCGCGTGCCGGCCAGATGTTCGCCATCATGCCGTACTTCTTCGTGCTCACCGTGTTCATGGGCGGCATGTACCTGGCCATCGACCTGACTGCCGGCGAACGCGAGCGCCAATCGCTGGAACCGTTGTTCGCCAATCCGGTGCCGCGCTGGAAAATCCTGCTGGGCAAGCTCGCCGCGATCTGCGTGTTTTCGCTGACCAGCCTGTTGATCAACGTCATTGCATTCGCGGTCTGCGGCCACTTCATTCCGGCCGAACGGTTGGGCATGACGCTGCACTTCGGCCCGTCGTTCGCCTGGCAAGTGCTGCTGATCATGTCGCCGCTGGTGATCTTGCTCGCTTCGCTGCAAACCCTGGTGGCCGCCTTCGCTAAGAGCTATCGCGAAGCGCAGACGTATTTGTCGATCCTGATGATGGTGCCGGCGTTGCCATCGATCCTGTTGAGCGTGATGCCGATAAAAGTAGCGCCATGGATGTACGCGGTGCCGTTGCTGGGGCAGCAGGTAGGCATTACGCAACTGTTGCGCGGCGAGCCGCTGGCTGGTGCGCAGATCGCCACGTGCATGGTGTCCGGCCTGATCGTGGCGCTGCTGGCGACGCTGCTGACGGCATGGATCTATCGCTCGGAACGGCTGGCGATTTCCGCCTGATACGGAAAGCCTGTTTGCTGCTGTCCTATGGGGCTGGTCCGTCGAATGGCGCTGCCATCCCGGCTGGAGCCGGGATAGCGATTACGACATCGCCGACGAGCGAGCCTTGCGAATACGGATTTACACAATGCACGGCCAATAAGGTCTGTTGCCTAGAATGGGTTGCATGCAGATATCCCGTTTTTTCAATTCGATGGCGTATGTAGCGAGGCGTATGCAACGCTCGCTACAGATCATCATATTGCGCGGCAAAGGTGCATATGCTCGACAAGGTAAATGGAATTCGCGAGCTCGACTTCAGCAATGTGGGCACACTTGTGTTCGCCGGTGGGGGTAATAGGTGCTGGTGGCAGGCCGGCGCATTGCGATACTTGTTGGAGCAGGGGATGCGCCTGCCGGCGCAGCTGGTTGGCACCAGTGCCGGCGCTGCTGTTGCCGCTTCATTTCTTACGGAAAGCGCGGATACAGCACTGCAAGCCTGTTTGAGGCTCTACGCGAGCAATCCGAAGATTTTTGACTGGTCCGCCCTGCCGACACTCAAGCTGAAGTTTGCCCATCAGCATGTGTACCCCGCCTGGGTTGATGCGTTCTTGAACGCAGGCACCTTTGCCACGTTACGTCATTCTGCGTCTCGACTTACCGTGGCACTTACGCGGCCAGCTCGATTCCTGGGCATGGGAGGGTCCGTCGCTGCGGGAACATTGGCTTATCTCGTTGACAAGTACCTATGGAACAGCATTCATCCTCGACTCCCAAGACTGCTAGGACTTCGTCAGGACTTCATGGTGCTGAATGATTGCGTGGACATCGAAGCAGCCCAGTCTCTCCTTATTGCGGCTGCTTCCGCGCCGCCTATCATGTTGGCCCGTCCGATAGGGGGAAGGCACGCCATCGATGGTGGCTATACGGATAACGCTCCGATTCCTCCCCAGTCTGAAATGGAGCAATCGAATACTCTGGTAATGCTTACCCGACATTACCCGAAACTACCGCTCCAGTTCACTTGGATGGGGCGCATGTATTGGCAGCCAAGTCAACGCATTCCCGTTTCGACCTGGGATTGCACCCCGAAAACGACTGTGCGTGAAGCCTACGATCTGGGTATGCGGGATTCGGCTCGAACGTTAAGTGCGTGCTCGTTTCGATAAGGATTCAGCAGGCCTTCCAATCCTCGGCGCTCCGCAGCCACGCCATGGATGTTGCGTGGTGCACGCGCCCGCTCACGAAAACTCGGGCCAGCCCTGGGCGTGTCGCAAAACCAGCGCGGCAAGGCTCGCAACCTGTTCGGCGCTGTCGTTGAGCGCGGGGATGTAACGCAGTGCCTGGCCGCCCGCCGCGACAAAGAAATCGCGGTTCTGCATGGCAATTTCCTCCAGTGTTTCCAGGCAATCGACGGCGAAGCCCGGACATGCGACGTCCAGCCGCTTGATACCTGCGGTGGCGAGACGCTTCACGGTGGCGTCGGTATAGGGTTGCAGCCAGCGCTCGCGTCCCACGCGCGACTGGAAGCTCACGATGAGGCTGGCCTCATCCAGTCCAAGCCGCTCGCGCAATCGCCGCGCGGTGGTGTGGCATTGCTGGAAGTAGGGATCGCCGGCATCCACATAGCGCTGCGGAATGCCATGGAACGACAGCAGCAGCGCATCGCCGCGCCCATGCGTCGCCCACCAGCGCTCGATGGAAAGCGCCAATGCTTCGATGTGGCCGTCATCGGCGTGATAGTCGTTGACGATGCGCAGCTCCGGCGGCCAGCGCAAGCGCTTGAGCGTGTCGGCCACCGCGTCGATCACCGAGCCGGTGGAGGTGGCCGAATATTGCGGATACAGCGGCAGCACCAGCAACCGGCGCACACCTTCGCGCTGCAACTGCTCGACCTGCGCACGCACGGACGGCGCGCCATAGCGCATCGCCAGCGCCACGCGGACTGCGCCTGCCCGGTTGCGCAAGGCGGCCTGCAAGGCGGTGGTGAGCTGTTCCGAACCCACGCGCAGCGGCGAACCTTCGGCCGTCCAGATGCGCGCATAGGCATGCGCCGAGCGCGCCGGGCGAATGCGCAGGATCACCCCATGCAGAATCAGCCACCACAGCCAGCGCGGGTATTCGATGACGCGCGGATCGCCCAGGAATTGGGCCAGGTAAGGCCGCACGGCGCGCGCGGTCGGCGCTTCCGGCGTGCCCAGGTTCACCAGCAGCACGCCTGCCTGGGCCGGCGAGTCGTGGGATTGGCCGGCAAGACCGGTATAGTGGTTGCGTGGCATCGGGTCGAAGTGGCTGGATAGCGGCCGAAGTCTGCCATAGCGCTTCGCACGGCGTCAGGATTTTCGCCGCCGAGCGCCACCGACTTGTTCGCATCAACATCGGAGTTGCCCATGTTCAACGCATCGTTGCGTCGTCTTTCGATCCTCGCCCTGGCCCTGCTGCTGCCGGTTGCCGCCGTGCATGCCGATGACGATTCTCCGCTGGCACGCGCGCAGAATGCCGTGCGCGTGCTCAACGAAATCGAGCAGGCGCCGGACAAGTCCATTCCCAGCGACCTGCTCAGGGATGCCAAGGCCATCGCGGTCATTCCGGATGTGCTCAAGGTCGGCTTCGTCTTCGGCGGTCGCCGTGGCGAGGGCCTGATCTCGGTGAAGAACCCGGATGGCACCTGGTCCAATCCCAGCTTCATTTCCTTTGGCGGCGGCAGCGTCGGTTTCCAGATCGGCGTATCCAAGACCGACGTGGTACTGGTGTTTCGCACGCAACGCGGCGTGGAGTCCATCGTCGACGGCAAGTTCACGATTGGCGCCGATGCGTCCGCCGCCGCCGGTCCCGTAGGCCGTACCGCGGCCGCCGCGACTGACCAGCAGCTGAAGGCGGAAATCTATTCCTACTCGCGCGCGCGGGGCCTTTTCGCCGGCGTTGCGCTGGATGGATCGGTGCTGAAGATCGATTATGACGCTAATGCGGCAATCTACGGCCCGGGCATCACCCCGCGGCGCATTTTCGAAGGCGGCGTCAGCAACGTTCCGGCACCGGTCGTGCATTTCCGCGATGCCCTGGAGGAGTACACTGCACGCTGATCCGGAACGCCGGCGCCTGCATGCTCGCAGGCGCAGTCGGCAACACTCCGCAACGAGGTTCCCATGGGTTTGGACAGCATTTGGCACTGGGCGATCCTGCTCGTCATCATCCTGCTGGTGTTCGGCACCGGCAAACTGACGCGGGTCGGCTCCGATCTCGGCAACGCCGTGCGTGGCTTCAAGAAAGCCATGTCGGGTGACGAAGACGACGAAAAGCGCAAGGCGCAGGAAAAGCTGCAGGCCGATCCGCCGCCCGTCGCCAGCGCCCAGGCCGGCCAGCGCCAGCACGATTCCAGCGAACCGAAGTAAGCGCACGGGAACGCCACCATGATCGAGATCAGCCTCGGCAAGCTGGTGTTGCTGGCGCTGGTCGCCCTGATCGTGCTCGGCCCGGAAAAGCTGCCGCATGCCGCGCGCACCGCCGGCGCCCTGGTGCGGCGCTTGCGCTCGGGCTGGGACAGCGTGCGCGCCGAGGTCGAGCGCGAACTGGAAATCGAAGACCTCAAGCGCACCGCCCGCGAAGCCGCCGCGCGCGCCGAAGCCATGCAGACGCAAATGAACGAGGCCGCGCGCGACACGCGCGAACAGGTCGCGACTGTCGCGACCGGCATGCGCGACAACGTGGCGGAACTGCGCCAGGACATCACCCAGCTCGAAGCGCCGAAGGAATCCACGCATGGCGACGCCTGAGCCGGAACTGGATCTGCAGCAAGGGCTGTTCTCGCATCTGCTGGAACTGCGCTCGCGCCTGATCAAGGCGATCCTCGCGCTGGTGGTGGTGCTGGTTGCGCTGGTGCCGTTCGCCAACCGCCTCTACACGCTGCTGGCCGCGCCGCTGGTATCGCGCCTGCCCCAGGGCGCGCATCTGATCGCCACGGAAGTAGCCAGTCCGTTCATCACGCCGCTGAAACTGGCGTTCTACACCGCGCTGTTCATCAGCATGCCGGTCATCCTTTACCAGTTGTGGGCATTCGTCAGTCCTGGCCTGTACAAGCATGAAAAGCGCCTGGCGCGGCCGCTGCTGGTCGCGGCGCTGGTGTTGTTCTACATCGGTTGCGCCTTCGCCTATTTCCTCGTGTTGCCGGCCGCGTTCCGCTTCCTGACGGCGGTGACGCCGCAGGGCGTGGAGATGATGACCGACATCACGCACTACCTCGATTTCGTGATGCTGATGTTCTTTGCCTTCGGCCTGTGTTTCGAGGTGCCGGTGGCGGTGGTGATGCTGGCCGCGGTCGGCATCGTCGACCTGGACAAGCTGCGCAAGGGCCGGCGCTATGCGCTGGTCGGCGCGTTTGCCATCGCCGCCGTCGTCACGCCGCCGGATATCACCTCGATGATCATGCTGGCCATCCCGATGTGCCTGCTCTACGAACTTGGCGTGCTTGCCGTGCGCTGGCTGCTCAAGCCGAACGCCGCGCAAGCGCCTTCCAGCCCATGAATCCATCCAAGCTTTCCCGCCTGCCCGAACCCGCCGCCGACGAACTCGCCCATTCCGAACGCTTGCTGCAACAGCTGCGCGCAACGATCGCCGCGCAGGGGCCGATACCGTTCTCGCACTACATGGAGCGCTGTCTTTACGCGCCGGGCCTGGGCTACTACAGCGCCGGCAAGACCAAGTTCGGTGAAGCGGGCGATTTTGTCACCGCGCCGGAATTGGGCGAGCTGTTCGCGCGCTGCGTGGTCGGCGCCGTGCAGCCGGTGCTGAGCATGCTCGGCGAAACGGCGGATTTCCTGGAACTCGGCGGTGGTAGCGGCGCCTTTGCCGAAGCCGCGCTGCTTGCGCTCGCCGAAGGCGGCGTATTGCCGCGCCGCTATCTGATCCTCGAACCCAGCGCCGACCTGCGCGAACGCCAGCGCGAACGGCTCGACGCAGTCCTGGCGCCGGAACTGATGCGCCGCGTCGGCTGGATCGACCGCCCGCCGGAAGCAAGCTGGCGCGGCATCCTGTTCGCCAACGAAGTGATCGACGCCTTGCCGACCACACGCTTCGTGAAGCGACACGGGGAGGTCTACGAAGAACATATCGCGCTCGACGGCGAAGCGCGGCTCATGCGCGTCGATCGTCCGGCCGATGCGCTGGTGGCCGGCGCGGTCAGGCATCTCGAACGTGACCTGGGCCGCCACTTCGACGACGGCTACCGTTCGGAAGTCCTGCCGCAGTTGCCGTACTGGATCCAGGCCATCGCCGGTTCGCTCGACGCCGGGCTGATGCTGTTTATCGACTACGGCTATGTGCGCCGCGAGTTCTATCTGCCCGAACGCCAGGACGGCACCCTGATGGCGCACTACCGTCACCGGGCCCACCACGATCCGCTGCATCTGCCGGGCCTCAACGATCTCACCGCCTCGGTCGATTTCACCGCGCTGGCCGAAGCCGGCAACAGCGCCGGTTTCGAGGTGGCGGCTTATTTGCCGCAAGCGCAATTCCTGATTGCCGCCGGCTTGCAGCAAGCGTTCGAACGCGCCTACGAACAAGCCAATGACGACATTGCCCGCTACCGCCTCGCCCAGCAGGTAAGGAAACTCACCTTGCCCGATCAGATGGGCGAACGCTTCCAGGCGATGCTGTTTGCGCGCGGACTGGCCGCGTTGCCGCTGCCAGCCGAGCTGCTGGCGGCGGACCAGGGCGGACGTTTATAGCGCAGACGTGGCAATCGCTTGCCGCCAGGCATGGGCTATCTTCAACACGTATCGAAGCCGGCATGCGCAGGCTTGCCGAAGTCATGGCGCTTTCCGTACCGAAAGCAACAAGCCGGACAGGCACGCTAAGGTTGCGTGCCTGTCCGGGTCATCCTCTCATCCTGGCTGGCAGCGACTAAGGCGAGCCGGTACCGGCCGCACCGGTGCTGGCCGCTGATGCGGGAGTCGCTGCCGGTAACGTCGCGGAACTGGATGGCGCCGGCGTTACTGCCGTCGCATCCGACGCCTTGCGCGCCAACATGCCGTGCCTGAAAAGGTAGCTCGCAACCTGGTAATCGGCGGTGGCATTGTCGAGATCGTTGTGGTCGATATTCGCCACCGGCGTCGCATCGCCGGTCGCGAAATCCGGCATGACCTGCTCGATCTTGCGCTGCGGTTCCAGGATGGTGAGCCGCTTGCCATGCAGGTAGCCGAGCTTTTCGTAAGTGGCCGGGAATGCGCGCTCCTGGCCCGGCGCGAGGTTGAACACGTCATAGCCGAAGAAGCGGCTGCGATAGCTGAAATGCAGCAGGCCGAGCAGCGTGGTGGGAATGTCGATCTGGCCCATTTCCGTGCTGATGCGCTGCGGCGGGAAGTGCTTCGGCGCGTAGATCCACAGCGGGATATGGTAGCGATCGATCGGGATGCTGCTGCGGCCCGCGCTGGAGGCGCAATGGTCGGCGGTGATCACGAACACCGTATCGTTGAAATACGGCTTGGAACGCGCGCGCTGGATGAAATCGGCAATCGACCAGTCGGTATAGGCGATGGCGCCTTCGCGCGTACCGTTGCGCTCCTTCACGCGCCCGGCGGGGAAGGTGAAGGGGCGATGGTTGGAAGTGGTCATGATGTGCAGGAAGAACGGCTTGCCCTGCGCATGGATCGCATCCATCTGGCTGAGCGCCAGCGTATAGAGATCTTCATCCGCCACGCCCCACACGTTCTGCCCATGGATCGGCATATCTTTCGGGATCGCGCTGCGGTCGACGATCTGGTAGCCGTTGTGGCTGAAGAAATAATTCATGTTGTCGAAGTAGCCATAGCCGCCGTAGACGAACTGCGACACATAGCCGTGCTGGTCGAAAATCTGTCCCAGCGACAGCATGTCTTCGTTGTGCGCCTGCTTGAGGATCGAATCGCCCGGCGTCGGCGGAATCGACATCGACAGCGCCTCCAGCCCGCGCACCGTGCGCGTGCCGTTGGCATACAGGTGATCGAAGAACAGGCTCTGCCCAACGAGTGCGTCCAGGTTGGGCGTGATGTCGCCGTGGCTGGAACCGAAGGCCTTGATGAAGTCGGCGGACAGGCTCTCCACGCTGATCAGCACTACGTTCAGATGCTGTTCCGGCCCGGGGTTGCGAATCTCGCGCGTGAGGTCCTGCGGGTTATCGCTCACATAACTGGCATCGGGCGTTTTCAGCTGCGCGCGCACGCGCGCGAATGCTTCGTCCAATGGCAGCGTGCGATAGAAGCGGTCGTAATCCAGGTGGCTGCTGCGGAACGCATTGAAGAACTGATAGATACCATTGCCGGCCAGTTCGTTGACATAGGTGTTCGCGGTGCGGTCCTTGGTCGAGCCGTTGACCAGCAACAGCGACACCACCGTCAGCACGAACCACACCGCCACCACCTTGCTGCGCTGGCCAAAGCGCGTGCCGTTATCGCGCGTGCGCAGATAGCGCCGCGATAGCAGCAGCACCACGATGGCGGCTACCGCCAGCATCGCGATCCAGCGCCCGATCGGATACGACTCGCGGATGTTGTCCACCACTTCGGTGGTGTAGACCAGGTAATCCACCGCAATGAAATTGAAGCGCACGCCGAACTCGTTCCAGAACACCAGCTCCGACGCCGCCACGAACAGCAGGCCGAACAGCAGCAGCAGGCACAGCACGTACAGCGCGCGCTGGCCGCTGCGTGCGGCGTAGCTCAAGGCCGGCATCGGCAGGAAGAACAGGAACACCACCACCACCGGCCATACATCCTTGACCGCCGCATGGATGGTGGTGTGCAGCGTCCACAACGTCAGCGCGTACAGCACCGCCAGCCCGACGACGTAGGCGACCCATTGCTGCGCGCCGGCGATCAGCGGGCGCCGCGACGGCACGATCCACAGGAACAGCAACAGCGGCCACGCCACATAAAGGAGGGTGACGAGGTCCGAGCACAAGCCCACGCCGAACGCGAACAGCCAGTCGAGCGGGTCGTGCGGCACGCCCTTGCCGGTCATCACCAGCAGCGCCACGCGCGTGATCGCGCCCAGCACCACATAGACAATGCCCAGCCACCACAAAGGCCGGAAACGTTCGCGCAGCGAAGAATGGGAAGAAAAAGTCAGCGACACGGCATGCTCTCGTCGGGGGCGGGCGGTTTTTTGTTGCACGTTATGACGGCGCCACGGCACGCCTGTCCGGCACGGGCATCCGGCGGCCCGCGCTGCGCCCCCCTGCGGAGGCGACAGACCGATGGCCGGACCCCGCTGCCAGCCAAGCTAGCGGAATGACACGTGCTTTATACGCCGACTCGCTCAAGTGTTACATAGTTTCATTTCGGCGATGGCCCGCACCCGCGCCTTTTCCATCGCGGCGCCTACCGCCGGCCCTTGTAACCCCTGGGCTACAAATGGCGCGGAAGTGATCGCCGCGGCGGCATCCCGGGCCCGCCGCAGCCATGCCGCCTGGGGGTAATCGTCCTGCTCGTGACCGAGCCGCCCGCGTTTGTCGGCCATGCAGGCGTCCAGGAACACCTGCAGCCGTTCCGGCCGGCGCAGCGCATCGAGCGTCACCAGCAGCTTCAGCACGATAGCGGGTTTCAGCTCCAGCGCCCGGTGCGCGTTGAGGTGTTCGCGGCACACGCATTCGGCCATCGTGGCGTACTCGGTCGGCACGCGCAGGCGCGTAGCCAGCTGGCGCAGCGGCGCCACGCCGCGATGCTCGTGCCCGATGTGGCGCGGCAGTTCGTGCTTGGGCGTCAGCGCCTTGCCCAGGTCGTGGGTGAATGCGCAAAAGCCGACCAGGTCATTGCCCGGCGCCAACTGGGCGGCCATATCCAGCACCATCTCCAGGTGCACGCCGGTATCCACTTCCGGATGGAATTCCGCGCGCTGCGGCACGCCATACAGCGCATCGACTTCCGGAAACAGCACCGCCAGCGCGCCCGCTTCGCGCAACACGCGCAGGAACGCGGAAGGCCGCGCTTCACCCAAGGCCTTGCGCGTTTCGGCCCATACCCGCTCCGGCACCAGATGATCCACCTCGCCATCGCGCACCATCTGTTGCAACAGCTGCATGGTGTCCGGGGCCACGCTAAAACCCAGCGGCGCAAAGCGTGCGGCAAACCGCGCCACGCGCAGCAGCCGCACCGGGTCTTCCACGAACGCCAGCGAGACATGCCGCAACAGGCGCCGGTCCAGATCGCGCGTGCCGCCATACGGATCGACCAGCCCGCCATGCTCATCTTCGGCAATGGCGTTGATGGTGAGATCGCGCCGCGCCAGATCCTGTTCCAGCGTCACCGCCGGATCGGCCTGGAACGCAAAGCCGTGATAACCGTGTCCGGTTTTGCGCTCGGTGCGCGCCAGCGCATATTCCTCGTTCGACTGCGGATGCAGGAACACCGGGAAATCCTTGCCCACCGGCTTGTAGCCCAGCGCCAGCATCTCCTCCGGCCGCGCGCCTACCACCACGTGATCGTGATCGACCACCGGCCGTCCCAGCAACTTGTCGCGGACCGCGCCGCCCACCAGATACATGCGCATCGAAACTCGCCCTTGCACGAAACCCCATTTCTTCCGGGAAGAGGTTGGGGTGAGTACCCGCTATCTTCGTTCGCCGCAACGGCAACCACCTACATACACACGCCAGTGGATTTTGTTACGTTCGGCCCGTCATCGACGTCAACGCTTTACGGGGCAACGCCGATGACCCTTGCAGCAATGCAATGAAAGCGCGGATCGCATGGGGCGCAACCCATACGACCCGCTGACCACCACCAACTACAAGAGAGTTGATCATGGCTAACCCGGATCATACGGCACACACACCCTCTTCGGTTCCCACGGAACCGGATTCCACACCCACCGCACCTTTCGATCGTCCCTTCCAGTTCCTGGAAGCGGTAAAGGAAACGCCGCCTACGCGCCAGACCGCGCTTGCCGGCACCTCGCTGGCCTTCGTGGTCATCCAGGGCTTGCTCGATTACAACGAAGCCTTCATCCAGGCCCAGGGCAAGCACCCCGAGCTGCATCCGTGGCCGCTCACGCAAGCGCAGACCAACGGCCTGCACGCCGCGATCCACTTCCTTCGCCAGTACGTCGAACTGCTCAAGCCTGAGCCGGGTGGCTGATCCGTTCGTGTGCGGATGATCCTTTTCGCGGCACGCTGAATGAGGAACGGTGTGCCGCACCTGGAACGAGGATTATCCGTGGCCGTTCCAGCACTGACGCCTTCCGATATGCGAAGCCAACCACCAGCAGGTTTTCGAGAAAGTACCTTGCAAGCAAACCCGCTCGAGACGGATAGCCGTCCACCTACATGCGATGAGCACGGATACGCATCGTTCGATCATCCAGAGGGATGAGATCGCTGGAAGGTGTATCACCTACACGCCTGCCGATCAGGATGACGCGGCCCACGCAGCCCATGTGGGCCCTCTCCTTTTTTATGTAGTCCATGCAAAAACGCGGGAACCCGCCGCTATCGTTGGCGATGGAGAGCGGCCCTGAACCATCGAGCCAGATGCCTGATGCCTGAAATGGAAGCGCCGGCGATCCGTCGTTCACTTCCCGCATCAAGGATCGATCATGGCTTCTCACCGTCGTTCGCTGACTTCCTTGCCGTCATTATCGCGTCGCGCCTTGAGCGCAGCGGTGTGGTCCGCATTACTCGGGGCGCCGGCCTTCGCTGGCGCGCAGGTGATCGCCGATCCCAACGCCGGCGCGCACCGCCCCGGCATCGGCGCGGCCGGCAACGGCGTGCCGGTGGTGAACCTCGTGGCGCCCTCGGCGGCGGGCGTGTCGCATAACCCGTACCAGCAGTTCAACGTCGACAAACAGGGCCTGATCCTCAACAACGCCGCCGGCGTCTCGGCCACGCAGTTGGGCGGCTATATCGTCGGCAATCCCCACTACCGGGCCGGCCAGGCGGCGAAGGTGATCGTCAACGAAGTCACCTCGCTCCAGCCCACCTCCCTGCGCGGCTATACGGAAGTGGCCGGCCAGGCGGCCGATGTCATCATCGCCAATCCCAACGGGATTTCGGTCAATGGCGGTGGTTTCATCAACACGAACCGTGCGACGTTGACCACGGGCATCCCGGTCTTCGGCACCGACGGCGCCTTGAGCGCGTTCCGCGTCACCGGCGGCGCCCTCCGCATCGATGGCGAGGGCCTGGACACCTCCCACATCGATCGCCTTGACCTGATTTCGCGCAGCCTCAGCGTCAGCGGCAAGGTGTGGGCCCAACACCTCAACGTCATCACCGGCGCCAACCAGGTCGGCTACGGCGATCTGTCCACGCAGGCGATAGCGGGCACCGGCGAGGCGCCGACGGTGAGCATCGACGTGGCCACGCTGGGTGGCATGTATGCCAACACCATCCACCTGATCGGCACCGAAGCGGGCCTGGGCGTGCGCAATGCCGGCGAACTGGCCACGCAAAGCGGCGACTTCACCATCGATGAAGCCGGCCAGTTGCAATTGACCGGCACCACCTCCTCCGCTGGCCACCTCGCCCTCAACGGCAGCGCCTTGAACAACAGCGGTACGCTGCAATCGGCCGGCAGCATGACCGTGCAAAGTACCGGCGACATCACCAACACCGGCACCGTCTACAGCGGCGGCGACCTTGCGATGCAAAGCGCCGGCGCGGTGAGTCATGCTGGCGTGATCGCCGCCGCCAACGAGGCCAGCGTGCGCGCGCAGCAACTGGCCTCCACCGGCACGCTGGGTGCCGGTGTCGCCCGCGACGGCACCCTGCAGGGCAACGCGGCGTTGAGCGTCGTCACGACCGGTGCGCTGTCGTCCACCGGCAGCCATCTCGCCAGCGGCGCGATCATCCTGCAAGGCAGCGTACTGGACCTGTCCGGCGCGCAAACCCGCGCCGGCGGTGACGTCGCCCTCGTCAGCACCGCGGGCGATATCGATCACGCGAAGGCCACCCTTGCCACGGACGGTGCGCTCACCGTGCACAGCGCCGGCACCGTCGACAACAGCGGCGGCACGCTGCAAGCCGGTCAGCTCGATGCGCAGGCGGTGGGCGATTGGCGCAACGCCTACGGCAGCGT
>NZ_JADIKJ010000050.1:0-960 GCF_044904675.1 Dyella jejuensis
CATGCGTCAGAACATCCGCCGCTTCATCCTTCCACCACGGCGTTCGGAGCGGCGTTATCCGCGCGCTGTTTGCATGAGCAAAACTCGATACCCCATCAAAAGCAAAAATGCCGCTCAGGCTTAACTGAGCGGCATTGGCCCTTCTGGGCGGCTTTTCTGTTCACCGTGCCCGCTGCTTACAGTCCTCTACTTAACTTCAAGACCATGCTCGCGCGCGAACTTCGTCATGATCTCGGCAAGAAACGCCTCACCTGCGTCTGGATTGGGAACAGCCCGAGCGCTAAGGACTTCACCGCTGGTGTCGAAGATAACAGCCAAATATGGAAACCCCACCTTCGGCGGGTCATAAACTACAGCCGACAAATACGACATTTTTTTCTCTTTGGGATGACGCAAGGAACCGCCTTGCACGGTCTAGCCCATATGGGGGCGCCGCCGTCATGTCCCAACGCTACCGCCTTTACCCCTTCCGCAACGGCTACATGCTGATACCGATCCCACGCCCCATCGATCGTTCCGGCGCGGGCGTATGCGCCACAAGGACGGGTTCATAGGCTCTTGCTTCGACCGTTGCGGCCTTCTGCGCCCGTTCCGGGCGCTGGGCGTTGTGGATGTCCTCAGGCAGCAGCGCGCGGCTGGGCGCGCTACTTATCTTCGTACCTCGCTGGACATCAGTCGGAGCTTTCATCATTACCTGCACGGTGGGCCTGAGCACTTACCTGTGCTTCGCCAAGGATCTGTTCAATCCCATGTTTCCGCTGGTGATGACGCTGTTGGCCGCAACGCTCGTGTGGCTTGCATGGACATCGAAAAAATCGTGATGAACCGCCCCGGCTTTCGTGAAGGCTGTTTGGTTTAAGTCATGCTGGTTCAGCGGCTCGTGATTGCGCGAGTTGCCGATAGTAGTTTGCCTCGGCCTCCGCTGGCGGGATATAGCCGATTGGTGCAAGCAATCGCTGG
>NZ_JADIKJ010000051.1:0-928 GCF_044904675.1 Dyella jejuensis
GTAAGTGTCAGCGATGCATTATTGGCATCGATCGTGTTGTCGGTCGCGGTGATCTGGTCGCCATTGTTGGCAGCGACAGCATTCCCGCTACCCACCAAGTCCAGGCTCGAACCGGCATCCAGCGTGATACCCGCATCGCCATTGGCATTGATCGTATCCAGATAGCTGCTGCCGCCATCGTTGCTGATCTGGATCGTGTCGCCCGCGCTGGCATTGATCGTGTCGTTGCCGTCGCCGGCACTGTCGATCAAAGTCGCACCGCCATCCATATCGATCGCGTCGTCACTGCTCGTTACCGTGCCCTTGCTATTGGCATCGATTTCCAACGCAACCCCACTGCCGTTGAGCGTGCCGCTGCCGTCGAAGGCCAGCGAGCCATTGCTCTGCGATATCGTGAAGCCCGTACCATCCACAGTGTTCTGAACATCACCACTGTCCGTCAATGACAGTGTTTGACCACTCGCAGCATCGATCGTGTCGCCGCCGGCTGTCAGATCATCCGAGCTGCTGGTGGCAATCGTGTTGCCGAGGCCCACCATGTCCAGGCTCGATCCGGAATCCAGAGTGATACCTGCATCGCCGCTGGCATTGATCGTATCCAGATAACTGCTGCCGCCGTCATTGTTGACCTGGATCGTATCGCCTGCACTGGCATCGATTGTGTCATTGCCGCTGCCAGCATCATCAAACAAGCTGGCACCTGTTTGCATGTCGATGGTGTCGCTGCCATTTGTCAGCGTGGCCGCGCTACCGGTATCCATATCTAGCATATTGCCACTGCCACTGAACGTATCGCTGGTACCGGTAAGCGTCACATAGCTAGAACTCGAGTTGATCGAGACGTCGTTGCCATCCACGATATCGCCGCTGGTCGAGCCTGCACCGGACAGTGCGATCGATTCGCCACCGGCCGTGATCGTGTTGTCGC
>NZ_JADIKJ010000052.1:0-1124 GCF_044904675.1 Dyella jejuensis
GCGGAAACGGCGGAGCGCTTCGTGACGGTGGCGGGCCATGCGGGCCGTTACTACCGCAGCGGCGACCGGGTGCGCTGGAACGGGGATGGCTCGCTGGAATACCTGGGGCGTTTGGACGGCCAGGTGAAGGTGCGCGGCTACCGCGTGGAACCGGAGGAAGTGGCGCAGGCGCTGCGCACGGAACCGGGCGTGGCCGCGGCAGCGGTGATCGCGCGCGAGGGAACCGGCGGGCTGCGCCTGGTGGGTTACGTGGTAGCCGACGCGCCAGTGGAAACCGGTTGGGAGGACGATCTGCTGGAGCGGCTGCGGGTGAAGCTGCCGAGCTACATGGTGCCGGCGGCGCTGATGCGACTGGATCAGTTGCCCACGACGGTCAACGGCAAGCTGGACGTACGTGCGCTGCCGCAAGCAGACGAACGGCGCGTCGATCACGTGCCGCCCACGACGCCCACCGAGATCCTCGTTGCCGAGATCTGGGGCGAGGTGCTGGGCCGCTCGCAGATCGACGTGCGCGACAACTTCTTCGCGCTCGGCGGCCACTCGCTGATGGCTACGCGCGTGACCGCATACGTGGCCGAAGTGTTCCGCGTTCAGGTGCCGCTGCGCGTGTTCTTCGACGGCCCGACGACACGGGCGTTGGCTGCGTACCTTGAAGCGGAGCTTGGACTAAAAGTCGCCAACGCCATGGCTGATGCCTATCTCAAGGTCGCAGCGATGGAAACGAGCCAGGTTCTGGCTCGCCTGAAAGATCAGCAATACGAATGACTGCGTCCGTCGATATTTCTGCCGCGTGCCTGCGGAGTTCGTCATGAGCGATTCCGTCTTGCGCAAGCGGTCGAACAGGGCAGGCGGATTTCCTACAAACAATCAATGCCGGATGGTGCCACATGGATAAGGCTTTTAGCCTCGAACAGAAGCGATTGGTTGACGTGATTTTGGCCGAGAAGGGCATCGACCCCCGTGTCGCCGACCCAATTCGGCCTCTGGATGTTGAGGCGCAATCCGTACTTTCTTTTGCCCAGCATCGCATCTGGTTTCTTGAGCGCATGCATCCTGGGACGGCGAGCTACAACATTCCGACGGCGCTGCGCGTGCGCGGCAGGTTGAACATCGAATGGCTGCGT
>NZ_JADIKJ010000053.1:0-1338 GCF_044904675.1 Dyella jejuensis
CATTGCCGCCGCCCAACGCGGCAATACCTGCGCCCACCACCCCGTGCAGAATGGTGCGTTCGGGACTGCCTTCGGCCCAGCCCATCGTGCTCGCCAGATCACCAGCTGCGGTCATGCCGACCTGTCCGGCGACTTGCCCCCTCTCCAACTTCTCTTGCACTTTCTGCGCATCGAAGATCGGAGCCAGCGCCTGGTTGTCGAGCGAGGGGTTTCGATCTAACCCACCCAGGTCTTGAGTGGGGTTATCGCGCACGACGATCGTGCCTTGTGCGATTCCCGCGCTGGTATCGCTGCTGCTATTTCCTTTCTGCGCGATGCCCAGGTTCAGGCCGCCACTGAAGCCGCTGTTGCCGTAGCCACCACCATTCGAGCCGTAACCACCGCCAATGCCGATGCTGCTGGCGCTGTAGTTGGCTTCATTGCGGATGGTCTCGTCAGTGAGGCTGCCGGTGTCGAGGACGTTCTCGCTCGGATCGGCACTGCTGGCGATCACGCCGCCGACCAGGTGCGTGTTGCCGCCCACCGCGATGGTGAAACCACCGCTACCGGCCTGGATGCCGCTCACGTCGGTCACGCTCTGGTAATGGCTGTCGGTCTTGCTCTGGTTGTAGCTCAAGCCGCCGCCACTGCTCATGCCGCCATAGCCGATCACCACTTGGCCGTTGGCCTGCATCTGCTTGCTGGCGTAGTCGTCGGTGTCCTGTTCGCTTTGGATCAGCAGGTTGTTGCCGATGGCGCCGATCACCTGTTGACCGGTGAGCTGCGCACCCTTGATCGTGGTGTCGTTGCCGCTGACGAGTGTCAACGTACCGTTGGCGCTCACGGTGGTGTCGGTGTGCGTCATGCCGTTGCCGTGTGCATTGCCCTTGCCAACGGCAGCTTCGGCATAGATACCGAAGCCGCTGCTGCCAATCAGCACACCGACGCCGGCGCTGGTGTTTTCGTTGTTGTTTTGAAGCGTGTGGTTTTCTGCCTGGCTGAGTAGGTTGAGGTTGTTTTGTGCAGCAAGTGCGACATCTTGGCCGCTAACCTGGCTGCCGACGATGTTCAGGTCGCCGCCGGTAGCCGCGATGGTGACATTGCCCTGGCTGCTGATATGGCTGCCATAGGTGGCCTCATCGTGCGTGGTCATCGTGCTACTGGCGCTGCTGCCACCGATGCCAAGCTTGAAGTCGATGCCGGCGTTGCCTTGCGCCGTGTTCTTCAATGCATCGTAACCGTCCTGCCCACCCGGCAGGTTCATGCCTTGGGCGGCACCGGGGGAGAACAGCGCCTGGGCTGCCTGCGCCGCGTAGAGGGCGGATAGGCGACTATCCTGCACTTGGCTACTACGTTGGG
>NZ_JADIKJ010000054.1:0-643 GCF_044904675.1 Dyella jejuensis
TGTTGAAGTTCGATACGTTGTTCCGCGCTAGCCGGCTGATAGGCGGTTGGTAGCCAAGGGCGGAATGAGGTCGATGGTGATTGTAACGATGCATCCACGGTTGCAAAGCAGCCTGGCGTTCGGCGCTGTTCTGGTAGGTGCGTGCATAAGCCCATTCGCGCAAGGCGGTCTGGATGAAACGCTCGGCCTTGCCGTTGGTACGCGGCGTGTAAGGGCGTGTGAAGCGATGCTTGATGCGCAGCTCAACGCACACAGCGGCAAAGCTTCTGGACCGGTATGCCGCCCCGTTGTCGGTCAGCAACCGGCGGATCGTGACGCCAAGACAGGCGTAGTAAGCGACCGCGGCGCGCAAAAACGCGCTGGCCGAGTCGGCCGTTTCGTCACGATAGCCTTTGGAAAAGCCCACTCGGCTGTGATCGTCAATGGCCACATGAATGCATTCCCACCCGGCACCATCGGTGTTGTCGCGCGGATCGCCGGTGACCCGATGTCCCGGCCGCACGATCCGGCCCAGCTTCTTGATATCCAGGTGCAGCAGGTCACCGGGGGCGTCGTGTTCATAGCGGCGAATCGGCATCGGCGGCTGCAACGGTGGCAGTCGGTTCATGCCCTGGCTGGCGAGCCAACGTCGCACGGTGGAGAC
>NZ_JADIKJ010000055.1:0-879 GCF_044904675.1 Dyella jejuensis
CAAGCATTGAGCGCGAGCTACAGTGATACTCCGCCCGCTAGCGCGGGAACGGAAATCGCCGATGGTTCCGACGCGAACAGCATGATCGACAAGATCGGCGAGGCGCTTGACGCGGTGGGTACGCTTCGTTCCGCGCTGGGTGCGGTGCAGAACCGCCTGGAACACACGAACAACAACTTGGCGAACATGGTAGGCAACACGACTGACGCGGAAGGCCGCATCATGGACGTGGACTATGCGTCGGAAAGCGCGAACATGTCCTCGCAGCAGATCCTGCTGCAGGCCAGCACGGCGATGCTCAAGCAGGCCAGCAGCATGAACCAGATGGTGCTGTCGCTGATCCAGTAATCGGCAAGCAAGGGTTCCATGGAAGGTTTTTCCAGCGTGTTGATGGTTCCATGGAAGGAAAAGCCGGCCCCTCGGGGTCGGCTTTTTACTTTTCTCCTTCCTGAAGAAGAGAGGAAAAAAGCATCGCGTGGTTTTCTTCCTCTCCCCTTCGGGGAGAGGATCGAGGTGAGGGGTCGGGGCTTGCGCGAAGGATGAGCGGAGCGTGCTTGCACGCCACCCTTTCCCGCGAGGTTGTCCCCTCACCCCAGCCCTCTCCCCGAAGGGGAGAGGGAGCGAGAGCGCCGCGTGTTTCTCTTCCTCTTCCTGGCGGGGAAAAGATCGAGGCGAGCTGAAAGTCAAAAAAAATCGCATGCTGCTTAAAGTTTTCTACGCGCGGTCGTTTTATATCCTCGTGACCAGCACGGTCGCATTAACCCCTAATCGAATACATCTACTCCCTTAGAGGAAAAACGATCATGTTGAGCTTGCACACCAATACTTCGGCGCTGTCGATCCAGAAGAACCTGGCCACCACGCAGTCGAAGCTTTCCA
>NZ_JADIKJ010000056.1:0-623 GCF_044904675.1 Dyella jejuensis
CGACACGCCGAATCCGCAAGGTAAAGGGCGAGTTCTTATAGCTGGCGAATTCGCAAATAACTGGGGGCACCTCGGTTCCATGCTCGCCATGGCGCGTGCCTATCGCGCTACTGGCCACGAGGTGGTTTTGGCTGTCAGCGACTTGAACGCGGCGACCCGATTCTTCTTCTCAGCCGACGACTTTCCGCTACTTCAGGCCCCCATACTTCGTATTGCGCGGCATCCCGCACCTCACCAAGGGGGTGCGCTTAATTTTGCCGACCAGTTGTGGGGATTAGGTTACGCAGACCCCGCTGGGCTTGCTGCGGCTGCGGAGGCATGGATAGCGCTGCTCACCGGAATAGGCCCGAAACTGCTGGTGTATGTCAACGCGCCCACTGCGGTGCTGGCGGCGCGCGCACTGCGCATTCCGACTATCTTCGTGGGTGGCGCGTTCGATATTCCACCAGCCACATCCCCGTTGCCGATCTTCCGGCAAGCCGCCGATCTCCCTGAGCAAGAGCTTGCAGTGATTCGGGAGGCGGAGGTCGTGGAAAACATCAACTCGATTCTAAGGCGATTCCAACAGCCGGATCTCGAGTTTTTGGGAGAACTTTTCACCGCAAAAGACGTACGACTTACTA
>NZ_JADIKJ010000057.1:0-620 GCF_044904675.1 Dyella jejuensis
CCCGGCGCCCGCCTCAGCGCCCGCATGAGTGCCGGCCACGCCCTCGACATCAGCGCCCAAGCCATCCGCAACACCGTGGTCGGTGCGGATGGCCAGCCTGTCGTGGGCGTGGGCTTAGGTCCCAACGCGGCCGGCGCGCCGCTCATCGGCCAACCCGGTCCCGGCGCACACACCGTCGGCGACCGCGCCGCACCGCTGGGCCCCCTTCAACTCCCCGGCAATGGCCTGTATACGATCCACCCCGGCGCCGGCAGCCCGTACCTGGTCGAGACCGATCCGCGCTTCGCCACGATGAGCGGCTTCCTGGGCAGCGACTACCTTCTGAACCAGCTGGGCCTGCCAGGCGACCTCACCCTGAAGCGCCTGGGCGACGCCTTCTACGAAACCCAGCTGGTGCTGGACCAGATCACGGGCCTGACCGGCCGGCGCTACCTCGATGGCAACAGCGATGCCCTGGAGCAATACAAGGCGCTGATGGATGCCGGCGCGCAGCAAGCCCGGTCGTTCGACCTCGCCGTGGGCGTGGCGCTCACGCCCCAGCAGATGGCCAGCCTCACCCAGGACATGGTGTGGCTGGTCAACCAGACCGTCGACGGCCAATCCGTGCTGGTGCCGGTGGT
>NZ_JADIKJ010000058.1:0-576 GCF_044904675.1 Dyella jejuensis
GCTGGTGTTTTCGTTGTTGTTTTGAAGCGTGTGGTTTTCTGCCTGGCTGAGGAGGTTGAGGTTGTTTTGTGCAGCAAGTGCGACATCTTGGCCGCTAACCTGGCTGCCGACGATGTTCAGGTCGCCGCCGGTAGCCGCGATGGTGACATTGCCCTGGCTGCTGATACGGCTGCCATAGGTGGCCTCATCGTGCGCGATCATCGTGCTACTGGCGCTGCTGCCACCGATGCCAAGCTTGAAGTCGATGCCGGCGTTGCCTTGCGCCGCGTTCTTCAATGCATCGTAACCGTCCTGCCCACCCGGCAGGTTCATGCCTTGGGCGGCACCGGGGGAGAGCAGCGCCTGGGCTGCCTGCGCCGCGTAGAGGGCGGATAGGCGACTATCCTGCACTTGGCTACTACGTTGGGCAGCGTAGTAAACGGTGTTGGCGACGTTAGCCGCCGCGCCGCCGATGCCCACGTTGATCCCGCCCTGGCTCACCTTGTGGCTTTGATGGATATCGCTGGTGCCTACGGCCGCATCGATGGTGACGTTGTTGCCCACGATGGCGGTGCCGGTCTGGCTGAGCACGTCGCT
>NZ_JADIKJ010000059.1:0-574 GCF_044904675.1 Dyella jejuensis
TGGATGTTGAGGCGCAATCCGTACTTTCTTTTGCCCAGCATCGCATCTGGTTTCTTGAGCGCATGCATCCTGGGACGGCGAGCTACAACATTCCGACGGCGCTGCGCGTGCGCGGCAGGTTGAACATCGAATGGCTGCGTGAATGTGCGCAGGCGATCGTGGATCGGCATGAAGTGCTGCGCACCACGTTCGTGGAGCAAAGCGGTGACCCGATGCCGGTCGTGCATGCCGGGATGCGGCTGAACGTGCCGGTGGCGGACCTGTCCGGACTGGCTCCTGGCGCGCGTGAGGCCGAGTTGCAGCGCCTCATCGACACCGACTGCAGGCAGCCGTTCGACCTGGCGCAAGGGCCGCTGTTGCGGTTGACGCTCGTGGATCTGGGGGAAGAAGGCCATGTGCTGCTGTTTTGCGTGCACCACATCGTGGCCGACGGCGGTTCGATGCAGGTCATCAGGCGCGAACTGCTTGCCCGGTACAAGGCGAAGGCTACGGGAAGTGACTTGGAGTTGCCGCCGCTTGCGGTGCAGTACGGCGACTACGCGGCGTGGCAGCGCCAGAAGCTGGAGAGTGAGTT